>NZ_JFJW01000020.1:68492-72981 GCF_000611125.1 Cupriavidus sp. SK-4 | reverse complement strand
CTGGCCGCCGGCGCTGGCGCCTTCGGCGCCCTCGCCGCGGTCCTGCGCATGGCGGCGCGATGCGACCAGGTTCCTCAGCCCGCGGCGCAGCCCCTTGCGGCGGGGCGCGGCTTCGCTGCCCGATCCGGGTTCTGCGGCGCCGGTGTCGGCGGGTGCACCCGCATTGCGGGTGTCTTGCTCAACGGAATCAGACAAGATATTCACTATCGGATGTTGCATGTTGTTCAGTTCGGCACGCGCTCGTCGTGCTCGCTCGGGTGCGGCGGGGTGCCGTTGTCCGGCAAATCGCCCCGCGCCCCGTCCGGATTGGGTGCGGCTGGTTCGGTGGAAGCGGCCTCGGCGGCATCGTCGGCTGCAGCTTGCAGCGGTTGCACGTCAAAGCCATTGGCGCTTTGGTCGACCGGGTCGGTCGTCTCGGCTTCGTTTGCGACGGTTGCTTCGGCCACATCCGCTGCCTGCGCGGCGGGGTCGGCAAATGCCTCTTCGTCGGCGCTGGCCGCCTTGTTTGCGGCCAGGTCTTCAAAATTGATGGCCTGCTGTTCCAGCAGGGTTGCCTGCGCTTGCGCCTGGGCGTCTTCCAGCGGCGGCAGCTCATCCAGCGTACGCAGGCCAAGATCGTCCAGGAATGCCTTGGTGGTCGCATACAGCGCCGGCCTGCCCGGCACGTCGCGGTGTCCGATCACCTCGATCCAGCTGCGGTCCTCAAGCTTCTTGACGACTTCCGTGCTGACCGTCACGCCGCGGATTTCCTCGATATCGCCGCGGGTCACCGGCTGCCGGTAGGCAATGATCGCCAGTGTTTCCATCACGGCACGCGAATATTTTGGCGGCTTTTCGGGATTCAGCCGATCGAGGTATTCACGCATTTCCGGCCGGCTCTGGAAGCGCCAGCCGCTGGCCAGGGCCACCAGTTCCACGCCGCGCGGCCGCCAGTCCTGGCGCAGTTCATCAAGCAGCACGCGGATGGTGTCTGCGCCGACGTCGTCGTCAAACAGCCGCCGCAGATCATTGACGCGCAACGGTTCCTGCGCGCAGATCAGCGCCGTCTCGAGGACGATCTTCGCCTCTTGGGTATTCATGTTGATGGTGTGCAGCCTGTCTTTGCACCTGCTCCCGGACGAATCCGGGGCACCGGAGATTTTGGATACAGCGGTGCGAAAGCCACCGCCATCTCATTGCGCAGCTAGCCGGATACCTGCTGCATCCAAGGCCGTGCGCTTCCCTATCTTTGCATCGAGTTGCCGGGCGTTCCGGCAGGAGATCGTTCGCATGCCGTTATGGGCCGGCCAGCGAACCTCTTGCGTAGCGCATCCGCACATATCGGACGTCACTGTCAGCGAACTGAAGGCCTCGGACGCAAGAAAAACGGGTATCGGGAGCAAGGCCGGCATCGCCAACACCGCAGTGCCAGCCGGACTTTTGAACCAGATCTTTTGAACCGGATGGACTGTGGGGACGGGACGGGCATCGAAAACCTTCCGCTTCCCCTGCCCTGAACGCGCCTTCTGGTATGAAGGCCGCCTGGCGCTGCTCGCCCGCTGCTTACCGCGGCTCATATTACACCGCGCGATACCGCAATGTTGGCGATTGTATGGCATTCCCGCCCCCGCCTGCAACCATCATCCGTTGCCCGGGCGGCGCCGGCGCCTCAGAACACCAGGCAGAATCCATGCTCGGCCAGCGAATGTGGCAGCAGCACCGCTCGCGCAATGCCGAGACCGCCGAACGCCATCACCGCCAGGCCGGCCCCCAGGCGCACGCCGGGACGTCGCGACAGCGTGCGCAAGTAGCCCGACAGGCCGGAAAGCACCAGCAGGTTAGGCAGTGTGCCGAGCCCGAACACGCCCATCACGAGTGCCCCGGACGCCGCGTTGCCCGCCAGCAGCGCCAGCGTAAGCGCCCCATAGACCATGCCGCACGGCACCAGGCCCCACGCCAGGCCCACGCCATAGCGCTGCGCCAGGCCGCCGCGCGCCCGCACAAAGGCCGGCATGCTGCCTGCCAGGCCACCCAGCCGCCGCGCCACCGTGGTGCTGGCGCGCGCCGCCAGCCGCTCCAGCCAGTCGACGGTAAAAGTGTTGCCGCGCAGCAACCGCCAGCCCGACCACAGCAGCATGACGCTCCCCGCGCCAAACAGCCAGCGCTGCACCGGCAGGTAGTCCTGCTTCCACGCCGAGGCACCGACCGCGCCGAGCGCGGCGCCAAGCAGCATATAGGTCGAGATCCGGCCCACGTGCATGGTCAGCAACTCGCCCAGCCAGGCGGCGCGGTTGGGTACCAGACTGATCGTCGCCGTCGCGCCGCGGCGTTGCTCCACGGCCAGTGCCACGCCGCCGCACATGGCGGCGCAGTGGACCCCGCCAAGCAAGGCCAGCAGAAAAACGCTGATCAGCACGCCAAATGTCAATTCTTACTCCCTACCACATCACATCGCACGGTAAAATGTCCTAATCGCGCCCACGCTGCCATTTCTAGCAGGTTCCAATTGCTCACCTCCATTCCCGTTACCGAGATGTCGCCCCGCTGCTCCACCTGTGCCATGGGGCAGCTGTGCCTTCCGGTCGGCATGTCGCAGCAAGACCTCGCCAAGATGGACACGCTGGTGCAGGAACGCATCCGTGTGCACAAGGGTGAAACCCTGTATCGCATGGGCGATCCGCTCACCGCGGTCTATGCCGTGCGCTTTGGCACGCTCAAGACCCACGTCACCACCGAAGACGGCCGCTCGCAGATTACCGGCTTCCACCTGCCCGGCGAAATCGTCGGTCTCGACGGGCTGGGCGAGATGCAGCATGCCTCCGATGCCGCCGCGCTGGAAGATACCGAAGTCTGCGTGGTCCGCATGAGCGAATTGCAGTCCCTCTCGGCAGACCTGCCATCGCTGCAGCAGCAGTTCCTGCGCCTGATGGGCAAGGAAATCACGCACGACCAGCTGATGCTGGTCACGCTGGGCTCAATGCGCGCCGAGGAACGCCTCGCCGCCTTCCTGATCAACCTCTCTGAGCGCCTGTCGGCGCGCGGCTATTCGGCGTCCGAGTTCGTGATGCGCATGAGCCGCGAAGAGATCGGCAGCTACCTGGGCCTGAAGCTCGAAACCGTCAGCCGCCTGTTCTCCCGCTTTGCCGAAGCCGGCCTGATCCAGATTCGCCAGCGCCACGTCAAGCTGGTGGATATCGAAGGCATCAAGCAACTCTACAGCCGCTCCTGCTAGGCGGCCAAGGCGCTGCCAGTGCCGCATCCGGCCATGGCAGCGCAGACTTCACGCCAGTCCGCTCATTCCAGTTCGTCGGTATCGCTGAGCCGCGTCGGCATGGTGTAGAGCGTCAGTCCGCTGGACAACGCGCAGAACACCCAGGCCATCAGGAAGCCGATGGTGTAGACCGATTCGCGGGACGCTTCGATCGGCTGGCCGAAGAAGTTCAGATCACCGGGGTCCACCACCGAAAACACCGTCGCGGTCGCAAAGCCAGCCATCAGGAACGCCGGCCAGAGTACCCACATCAGCCAGCGCAACCTCATGGCTGCCTCGCTGCGGCAGCCTTGGGCGGCGTGGCATCGGCCTTCTCCACCACCAGGCCATGACGCGTTGCACCCTGTACCGGCATGTCCGGATGCGTGGACGCCAGCCAGATCGTCACGCCGCACGCCACCATCGCCACCAGCGGGCCGCTCATCAACAGCCACGGCCACGGCTCCTTCCACCACGGATTGCCTTGCTGACTCATCTTGCCCCCTTTATCTTGACGACTACGTCCGCGCCTGCCTAGTGCCCTGTTCCGCAAATACCTTGCCATGGAATAGGACACTAGCCTCACAAATCGCGCGGAACGATGAAACTGGTGGATTGCCGGATTTCGGCATGCCCCCGCTCCGTGCCTTCGCTCGTCACTGTCACGTTGATCTTGTGCGTGCCCTGCGCCGCGGCCTCGATCGGCACGCGGATCCGGATCGGCAGCAACCGGTTGGACGTCGGCGCCAGCGATTCGGCCTGCTTGTCGTATTCCACCGTCAGGTCCTTCAGCTCGTCGCTGTCGGCGCGCACGCTGATCTGCATCGGCGCTTCGGTCGTGTTGATCAGCTGCAGGCGATAGACGTTCTCGATCCAGCGGCCTTCCACTTCACGGCCCAGCGCACCACGGTCGCGGATGATGTCGACCTTCAGCGGCGTGCGCAGCGCGATCGAAGCCATGAAGCCGGCCAGCAGCACCACCCAGATCACGGAATAGATGATGATGCGCGGACGTAGCAGGCGCTTGCGCGATGCCGCCGCCGACAAGGCCTTGCGCATCGCGTTTTCCGAGGTGTACCGGATCAGGCCGCGCGGATAGTCCATCTTGTCCATGACCTGGTCGCAGGCGTCGATGCAGGCGCCGCAGCCGATGCACTCGTACTGCAGGCCGTCGCGGATATCGATGCCCGTCGGGCATACCTGCACGCAGATGCTGCAGTTGACGCAGTCGCCAAGCCCCGCCTTGTGGTGGTCGGTCTT
>NZ_JFJW01000020.1:61740-68483 GCF_000611125.1 Cupriavidus sp. SK-4 | reverse complement strand
CTTGCGCGCCCGGCTGCCGCGCGGCTCGCCGCGGCCGACGTCGTAGGTCACGACATAGGTATCGCGATCCACCATCACGCTCTGGAAGCGCGCATACGGGCACATGTACTTGCACACCTGCTCGCGCATGAAGCCCGCATTGCCCCAGGTGGCGAACGCGTAAAACAGCATCCAGAACGACTGCCACGGCCCCAGCGACAGGCTGAGCACCTCGCCGCCCAGTCCGCGGATCGGCGCGAAATAGCCGATGAAGGTAAAGCCGGTCCAGAGCGCGATCAGCACCCACAGGAAGTGCTTGGTCGCCTTGAGACGGAACTTGCGCAGGCTCCACGGATCGCCATCGAGCCGGATGCGGGCGATGCGGTCGCCTTCGACCCGCCGCTCGATCCACATGAAGATCTCGGTGTAGACCGTCTGCGGACAGGCATAGCCGCAGAACAGCCGTCCCGCGATCGCCGTGAACAGGAACAGCGCCAGCGCCGAGATGACCAGCAGCACCGCCAGGTAGATGACGTCCTGCGGCCACAGCACCAGCCCGAAGATGTAGAACTTGCGCTCGCCAAGGTCGAACAGCACGGCCTGGCGGCCATTCCATTGGAGCCAGGGCGTGCCGTAGTAAATCAGCTGGGTCAGGATCACCAGCCAGACCCGCCAGCTGGAGAAGGCGCCCGTCACCGAGCGCGGGTAGATCTTGCGGCGGACCTCGTAGAGCGTTTCGTCAGAGGTCTCGCCCGGCGCAGCGGCCGACCGTTGCAGGTCGGCCGCCCGCGCCATTTCTTCGGTCCCGGGTGCATTCATGGGCATGCTCTCCCGCGAGCCACCAGCGCCCGCTCACATGAGTCGTCGGTCATTGCCCGGCTCCGCCCCCGGTATTGGACAAACCCCAGACATAGGCCGTCAGCATCCGGATGCGTTCAGGCGTCAGGATCTCCTCATGCGCGGGCATATGGTTGTTGTGGCCCTTCAGGATGGCATCGACGATGCTGCCTTCCGAGCTGCCATACAGCCAGACGTTGTCCGACAGGTTGGGCGCACCGAGCGCCTGGTTGCCCTTGCCGCCGGCGCCGTGGCATGCCACGCAGGTCGTCTTGAAGGCGTCCTCGCCACGCGACGCACGGATCGGGTCCGACGACAGGCCCGACAGCGAGCGCACGTATTGCGCCACGTCGCCCGCCTGCTTGGCGTCGATGGCCGCGGCAAACGGCGGCATCACGCCATTGCGGCCCTTGGTGATGGTCTGCTGGATGATGTCGGGTTCGCCACCATAGAGCCAGTCGCTGTCTGTCAGGTTCGGGAAGCCGCGGCTGCCGCGCGCGTCCGAGCCATGGCACTGTGCGCAGTAGTTCAGGAACAGGCGCTGGCCGATCTCGCGCGCCTGCGGATCCGCCGCCACCTGCTTGACGTCCATCTTCAGGTACTTGGCGTAGATCTCGTTCTGCATTTTCTCCTGCGCCGCGCGGTGCGCGGCTAGTTCGCCCTGCGTGGAGAACTTCAGCACGCCGGCATACGAACCCAGTCCCGGGTACAGCACCAGGTAGGCCAGGCTGAAGATGCAGGCCAGCAGGAACATCCACATCCACCAGCGCGGCAGCGGGTTGTTCAGCTCGCGCAGGTCACCGTCCCAGACATGGCCGGTGTCTTCAGTGCCGCCGGCGGTCTTGGCGACCTTGCGTTGCGAGAACAGCAGCCACACGCACCAGACGATGCCGATGAGCGCGATAGCGGCAATGTAATAACTCCAGAATTCGGAAATGAAATCGCTCATGGCTAGGTGTTCCGGCTCGATGTTGTCGTGGTTTCGTCAGGCAGCGCGAACGGCAGCATGGCGGATTCCCGGTTGGCGGCCTGCCGGCCGGCGGACCAGGCCCACCAGCAGATCCCCAGGAAGACGACCATCGACACGACGGTCGCAATGGCGGTGATCATGGCCATGGCTTACTCCTTGGGTGCCGCGGCCGCGGCGGAATCCACGCGGACGTTGCGGCGGTTGGTGCCCAGGCCTTGCAGGTAGGCAACCAGCGCATCTTCTTCGGTCTTGCCCTTGAGCTCGTCCGGTGCCTTGACGATCTCGGCATCCGTGTACGGCACGCCCAGGCGCACCAGCGCGCGCATGCGGGCCTGGATATCGTTGGTGGGCAGCTCGGCCTTTTCCAGCCACGGGTACGATGGCATCACCGATTCCGGCACCACGTCGCGCGGATTGCGAAGGTGGATGCGCTGCCAGTCATCCGAGTAGCGCCCGCCCACGCGCGCCAGGTCGGGACCGGTGCGCTTGGAGCCCCACAGGAACGGGTGGTCGTAGACCGACTCGCCCGCCGTGGAGAAGTGGCCGTAGCGCTCGGTCTCGGCCTGCAGCGTGCGGACCTGCTGCGAGTGGCAGCCGACGCAGCCTTCACGGATATAGATATCGCGGCCCATCAGCCGCAGCGGCGAATACGGGGTGATGCCCGGATCCGGCTCGGTGGTGGAGTGCTGGAAGAACAGCGGCACGATCTGGACCAGACCCGCAATGCTGACCACGAGGATCGTGCAGATGATCAGCCAGCCGATGTTCTTCTCCAGCGTTTCGTGGGAAAAGAAGCGTTGTTTGTCGGACATCTTTCTATCCTGGATTGATCAGTGGGCAGAGGCAGTGATGCTGGCCGGGATCGGCGCATCTACGGCGGGCTTGCCGACGATGGTCTTGAGCACGTTGTAGGCCATCAGCAGCATGCCGGACAGGAAGCACAGGCCACCCAGCAAGCGAATCAGGTAGAACGGGTACTTGGCCTTGACCGCTTCGACGAAGGCATAGGTCAGCGTGCCGTCAGGCTGCGTGGCGCGCCACATCAGGCCTTCCATCACCCCGGCGATCCACATCGAGGCGATATACAGCACCACGCCGATGGTCGCGATCCAGAAGTGCCACTCGATCAGGCGGACGCTGTACATCTGCTTCTCGCCGAACAGGCGCGGGATCAGGTAGTAGAGCGAGCCGATCGAGATCATCGCGACCCAGCCCAGCGCGCCCGAGTGCACGTGACCGATGGTCCAGTCCGTGTAGTGCGAAAGCGCGTTGACGGTCTTGATCGACATCATCGAGCCTTCGAACGTGGCCATGCCGTAGAACGACAGCGCCACCACCAGGAACTTCAGGATGGGGTCGGTGCGCAGCTTGTGCCAGGCCCCCGACAGGGTCATGATGCCGTTGATCATGCCGCCCCACGATGGCGCCAGCAGGATCAGCGAGAACACCATGCCCAGCGACTGCGCCCAGTCCGGCAGCGCGGTGTATTGCAGGTGGTGCGGGCCGGCCCACATGTAGGTGAAGTTCAGCGCCCAGAAGTGGACGATGGACAGGCGGTAGGAGTAGATCGGGCGCTCGGCCTGCTTGGGAATGAAGTAGTACATCATCCCCAGGAAGCTGGTGGTCAGGAAGAAGCCCACGGCGTTATGGCCGTACCACCACTGGATCATCGCGTCCTGCACGCCGGCATAGGCCGAGTAGGACTTCCACAGCGACACCGGCATCTCGATGTTGTTGACGATATGCAGCAGCGCGATGGTCAGGATGTAGGCGCCGAAGAACCAGTTGGCGACGTAGATATGCCGGGTCTTGCGCTTGACGATGGTGCCGAAGAACACGATCGCGTAGGCCACCCAGACCGCGGTGATCAGCAGGTCGATCGGCCATTCCAGTTCCGCGTATTCCTTGGAGCTGGTGATCCCCAGCGGCAGCGTGATGGCAGCGGCGACGATGACCAGTTGCCAGCCCCAGAACGTGAACGCGGCCAGCGGGCCGCAGAACAGGCGCGCCTGGCAGGTGCGCTGGACCACGTAGTACGAGGTCGCAAACAGCGCGCTGCCGCCGAAGGCGAAGATCACCGCATTGGTATGCAGCGGCCGCAGCCGGCCAAACGACAGCCATGGTGTGTTGAAGTTGAGTTCGGGCCAGATCAGCTGTGCTGCCAGCAGCACGCCGACGGCCATGCCGACGATCCCCCAGACTACCGTCATGACAGCGAACTGTCTTACGACGCCGTAATTGAAGGTGTCGACGCGTGAAGACGCGGCAGTGACATCCATTCAGACCCCCAAAGCTTAGAGAAGAGAAAAAACCTACTGACAGTGTGACTTTAGAAAAACCATGCTGTGTGTGCGTTGATCTTTATCAAGTCGCTCAGGGCATGCATGGAACCTGCGTGCGGGGCCCCGGTCGGAGGGCGCGCCGCGCGGCGGGTTCAGGGCTTGTCGTTGTCCAGCAGGATCGATTCGGCGGGCCGGTCCAGGTCGTCGTACTGCCCGGCATGTAGGGCCCACCACAGCGCGCCCGCGATGACCACGACAAGCACCAGGCTCATCGGCACCAGCAGGTAAAGCGTTTCCATCAGTCAGGCTCCCTTGTGGCGTGGCTTGCCGGCGCGCAGCAGGCGCCAGGCATTGGCCACTACCAGCAACGACGACAGCGACATGCCGATGCCGGCCATCCAGGCCGTGACCAGCCCCGTCGCTGCGAGCGGGATGGCCACCACGTTGTAGAAGAAGGCCCAGCCCAGGTTCTGGCGTACCACCCGGCGCGTCCGGCGCGACACCGCCAGTGCAGTGGCGATCTCGGCCACGCCGCCGTGCGTCAGCACCGCGTCCGCGCCGGCCTGGGCCAGCGGCGCGCCGCTGCCGATGGCGATCGACACCTGGGCCTGCGCCAGCACCGGCGCATCGTTGATGCCATCGCCCACGGCCAGCACCACCGCCCCGCCCTGCTGCAGCCGCGCCACGTAGTCGCGCTTGCCTTCCGGGGTGACCGCGCCGGCCACGCAGCCGATGCCGAAGTGCGATGCCCACCAGTGGACCGCATCGGTGTGATCGCCCGATACCATGTGGCAGCGCACGCCCAGTTCGCGCAGCCGCGCGAGCAACTGCGGCGTCTGCGCCCGCTCGACATCGGCCAGTTCGAAGCGCGCCAGCGGGCCCGCTTGCGCGCCCAGCCACACCACGGTGGCGCCAGGATGGTCCGCGTCGCCGCGCCAGGTGTCTGGTGCCTGGCCGCTGTCGGATCCCAGCGCCGCGACAAAGTCCGCGCGGCCGAGCCGCAGGCGTCGGCCATCGACGATCGCCTCCAGGCCCTGGCCCGGGACGTTGCGCATGTCGGACACCTGTAGCGGCATGCCGGCGTTGCCCTGTGCCGCGGCCACCAGTGCGCGCGCGATCGGATGTTCGCCACCGCGCTCCATCGCGGCGGCCAGCACCAGGCATTGGGCCCGATCGGCGTCAGCCAGCGGCTCGACCGCGGCCACGGCAAAGCGGCCTTCGGTCAGCGTTCCGGTCTTGTCGAGCACCACATCGGTGACGCGCGCCAGCGTCTCCAGCGCGTGGCCGCGTGTCAGCAGCACGCCGCGGCGCGACAGCGCTGCACCGGCCGCGGCCAGTGCGGCCGGCGTGGCCAGCGACAAGGCGCACGGGCAACTGACCACCAGCACCGCAATCGTCACCAGCAAGGCGCGCGACGGATCGATCCAGAGGCCCCACACCAGCCCGGTCAGCGCCGCCAGCACCAGCAGCGTCGCCACGAACCAGCCCGCGACGCGGTCGGCCAGCGTGGCCAGGCGCGGCTTTTCAGCCAGCGCGCGGTCCAGCACGGCGACGATCTCGGCCAGGCGGGTGCCGGCGCCGACGCGCGTGATCCGCAGTTCGAGCGGGCTTGCCGTATTGAAGCTGCCGGCCAGCACGGTCTCGCCGGCGGCGCGGCGCACCGGGCGGCTCTCGCCGGTCAGCATGGATTCGTCGAGTTCGCTCGCGCCCGCCACCACGGCGCCATCGGCGGGAACGATCTCGCCGGCCTTGACGCGGATGAGATCGCCCGCGCGCAGGCGCGCGACCGGCACACGCTCGCCGGCGCCGCCGGTGGCGGCCAGCCGCTCGCAGGTGGCCGGCAGTTGGCGCGCCAGCATCTCGGCGCCGCTGCGCGAGGCCTGGCGCACGCGCAGTTCCAGGTAGCGCGCCAGCAGCAGGAAGGCGACGAACATCGTCACCGAATCGAAATACACCTCGCCCACGCCGCGCACCGTGGCCAGCGCGCTGGCGGCAAAGCCGGCGCCGACGCCGATCGCCACCGGCACGTCCATGCCCATATGGCGCTGGCGCAGGCTGCGCCAGGCACCTGCAAAGATCGGCGAGGCGGCATAGAACACGACCGGCAGCGTCAGGGCAAAGCTGGCCCAGCGCATCAGCTGGAGCTGGCCCGGGTCGATGGTGGCCTCATGGGTGTAGATCGGCCACGCATACATCATGACCTGCATCATGCCGAGCATGGCCACGGCCATGCGCATCAGCAGCCCGCGGCGCGCGCGGCGGTCCTGCTGGTCGGTGCGCGAGACTTCGAACGGCCAGGCCATGTAGCCGATCCCGGCCAGCGCGGCCAGCAGCCCCGCCACCGTCTGGGCACCATCGCGCCAGCGCACCACCACGCGCCGCGTGGCGACATTGGCGACCGCGGACTCCACGCCCGCCTGGCGGCTCAGGTGCTGTTCGATCAGCCACGCGCAAGCGGCGCAGCGGATGTTCTCGGGCGCCAGCGTGATCTCGGCGCGGCCGCCGTCAAGCGGGCGGACAAACTGGGCGCGCAGCTCAGGGGTGTCGTAGGCGGCCCAGATCGGCTCGGCCTCGCGCCGGGCGTCGTCGTCGATGGGGCGGGCGAAGCGGGCTTCATCCCCGTACAAGTGGGCAAAGCCGGCCGCATGGAGGGTCTGTGCCAGGGCCTGGCAACC
>NZ_JFJW01000020.1:60296-61713 GCF_000611125.1 Cupriavidus sp. SK-4 | reverse complement strand
GCAGAACCCCCGGCGGTTGCCGTCCAGCTCGGCGGCAAGCGGCTCGGTGTCCGTGACGGGCAGGCCGCAATGGAAGCAGACCAGGCGCGCACCGGCGCCGGACGCAGCCGGGCCCGCGGCGTCACGGAGCGCGGCCGGCGGGTACGGTGCCAGCAAGCTGGCCGAAGGACTGGGACTGGTGACTGGGGGCGACGACATGGGGACCTTTTTCTACCCAATGGAGGGTATATGCGGGTCCCCGAATCGACCTTGATATAGATCAATGCGGCCCGGCTATCGTCGCACCGGGCCGGAAAACAACGCTCAGGTGAGCGTGGTATCCATGGTGCGGCGCTCGGATTCCAGGTATTCGCGCGATTGCATCTCGATGATGCGCGATACGGTCCGATGGAACTCATTGGCCATCTGGCCTTCGGTGTAGAGCTCGTCCGCGGGCACTTCTGCCGACATCAGCAGCTTGACCTTGTGGTCGTAGAAGACATCGATCAGCCAGGTGAAGCGGCGTGCCTCGGACGACATGCGCGGCGTCATGCGCGGCACGTCGGACAGGATCACGGTATGGAACTGGGACGCCAGCTCCAGGTAGTCGTTCTGTGAGCGCGGGCCGCCGCACAGCGTGGCAAAGTCGAACCACACCACGCCGTTGGCCTTGCGCAGCGCACGCAGCTCGCGGTGCTCGATATGCAGCAGCGGCGACTCGTCGGCCACGCCCGCGATCGAGGTGAAGGCGTCGCGCAGCGCGGAACTGGCCTTGGCGCCGAGTGGCGTGTGATACGCCTGCACCTGCTCCAGCGCGCGCTTGCGATAGTCGATGCCCGCGTCGACGTTGAGCACGTCGAGCTTCTGCTGCAGCAGCGCGATGGCCGGCAGCACGCGGTCGCGATGCAGGCCGTCCGGATACAGCAGGTCCGGGCGGTAGTTGGAGGTCATCACGAACTGCACGCCGTTCTCGAACATCTGCTGCAGCAGGCGATGCAGGATCATCGCGTCGGCGACGTCGCTGACGTGGAATTCATCGAAGCAGATCAGCCGGAAGCGGCGCGCGATGCGTTTGGCCAGCTCATCCAGCGGATCGGGTCGGCCGCGCAGCTCTTCGAGCTGGCGATGGACCTCGCGCATGAACTCATGGAAATGCAGCCGCGTCTTGCGCACCACCGGCACGCAGGTATAGAAGCTGTCCATCAGGAAGGACTTGCCGCGCCCCACCCCACCCCACAAGTAGACGCCCTTGGGCACGTCGGGACGGACCAGCAGCTTCTTCAGGGCATTGTTGCGGCGGCTCTTGTAGGCCACCCATTCGTCGTAGCACTGCTGCAGCCGGGCCACGGCGCGCAATTGCGCTTCGTCGGACTGGTAGCCGCGCTCCTTCAGTTCCTTCTCGTAGTACTCGGTGACGTTCATGCTGACGGGTTCCTGC
>NZ_JFJW01000020.1:58735-60261 GCF_000611125.1 Cupriavidus sp. SK-4 | reverse complement strand
CCGCGGATGCGGCGCGCCGGTACTCAGGCAATGCGAAGCATGCGCCTTACATATTAAGCTGACGCTTGTCGACGGCCAGCGCGGCTTCGCGCATGACTTCCGACATCGACGGGTGCGGATGGCAGACGCGGCCGATATCCTCGCTGGCGGCCTTGAACTCCATCGCCACCACGGCTTCGGCGATGAGGTCAGAGGCGTTGGCGGCAACGATGTGCACGCCCAGGATCTCGTCGGTCTTGGCGTCGGCCAGCATCTTGACGAAGCCGTCGGCGTGGCCCATGCCCAGTGCACGGCCGTTGGCCATGAACGGGAACTGGCCGGCCTTGTACTCGCGGCCTTCGGCCTTGAGCTGGGCTTCGGTCTTGCCTACCCATGCGATTTCCGGGAAGGTGTAGATCACCCACGGAACGCAGTTGTAGTCGATGTGCGGCTTCTGGCCGGCGATGCGCTCGGCCACGGCCACGCCTTCGTCCTCGGCCTTGTGCGCCAGCATCGGGCCGCGCACCACGTCGCCGATGGCCCACAGGCCCGGCACCTTGGTGGCGCAGTGGTCGTCCACCTCGATGAAGCCGCGCTGGTCCGCGGCCAGGCCGACGGCGTCCAGGCCCAGGTTGTCGGTATTGGGCACGCGGCCGACCGACACGATCAGGCGATCAACCTCCAGGGTCTGGGCCTTGCCGTCCTTGTCGGTGTACTTGACGGTCACGCCGTTCTTGCCGGTCGTCACTTCGTTGACGTTCACGCCGAGGCTGAACTTCAGGCCCTGCTTGGTCAGCTGCTTCTGCGCTTCCTTGGCCACGCCTTCGTCGGCGGCGCCCAGGAATGCGGGCAGCGCTTCCAGCACGGTCACTTCGGAACCCAGGCGGCGCCACACCGAGCCCAGCTCCAGGCCGATCACGCCGGCACCGATCACGCCCAGCTTCTTCGGCACTGCGGGGAACTTGAGCGCACCCTCGTTATCGCTGACCAGGTCGTTGTCGACCTTGATGCCCGGCAGGTGGCGAGCCTTCGAACCGGTGGCGATGATGACCTGCTTCGCGGTCACGACTTCACCGGCGATCTCGACCTGGAAGCCCTCGGCGGTCTTGCCGACGAACTTGCCGTAGCCCTTGAGCAGCGTCACCTTGTTCTTGCGGAACAGGAACTCGATGCCCTTGGTCATCTTGCCGACGATTTCGTCCTTGCGCTTGAGCATCTTGGCCACGTCGACCTTGACGTCGCCCACGGTGATGCCGTGGTCGCCCAGGTGGTGCTGGACGTTCTCGAACTCTTCCGAGGAAGCCAGCAGCGCCTTGGAGGGGATGCAGCCCACGTTCAGGCAGGTGCCGCCCAGGCGGGCTTCGCCCTTGGGATCGTCATACGGATTGCCTTCGCAGCAGGCCACGTTCAGGCCCAGCTGGCCGGCACGGATGGCGGCGATGTAGCCGCCGGGGCCGGCGCCGATCACCAGCACGTCGAATTGTTTGCTCATGGATTTCCTTTGCGGGCGCCGGCGACAGCTTGTGCCGGCGCGCCTTAATCACGGG
>NZ_JFJW01000020.1:57779-58715 GCF_000611125.1 Cupriavidus sp. SK-4 | reverse complement strand
CGGGGGGGGGGGGGGGGGGGGGGGACCGTTAATTACAGGTCCAGCAGCAGGCGGGCCGGATCTTCCAGCGCGTCCTTCATGGCGACCAGGCCCAGGACAGCTTCACGGCCGTCGATGATGCGGTGGTCATACGACATCGCCAGGTAGTTCATCGGGCGGATCACGATCTGGCCGTCTTCCACCACCGGGCGGTCCTTGGTGGCGTGCACGCCCAGGATGGCCGATTGCGGCGGGTTGATGATCGGGGTCGACAGCATCGAGCCGAACACGCCGCCGTTGGAGATCGAGAACGTGCCGCCGGTCAGTTCTTCCAGCGACAGCTTGCCGTCACGGGCCTTGACGCCGAACTCGGCGATCTTCTTCTCGATGTCGGCCAGGCTCATCTGGTCGGCATTGCGCAGGATGGGCACCACCAGGCCGCGCGGCGAGCCCACGGCGATACCGATGTCGAAGTAGCCGTGGTAGACGATGTCGTTGCCGTCGATCGAAGCATTGATCAGCGGGAATTTCTTCAGCGCGTGCACCGCGGCCTTGACGAAGAACGACATGAAGCCCAGCTTGACGCCGTGCTCCTTCTCGAAGCGGTCCTTGTACTTGTTGCGCAGGTCCATCACCGGCTTCATGTTCACTTCATTGAAGGTGGTGAGGATGGCGTTGGTCGATTGCGATTGCAGCAGGCGCTCGGCGATACGGGCGCGCAGGCGGCTCATCGGCACGCGCTCTTCCGGGCGGTCGCCCAGCGCGGCGAAGTCGACCGGGGCCGAAACCTGCTGCAGCGCCGGCTTGGCGGCCGGAGCCGGGGCAGCCTTGGCGGCGGGCGCCGGGGCAGCGGCTGCGCCCAGCACGTCGCCCTTGGTGATGCGGCCGTCCTTGCCGGTGCCGGCAACCTGCCCAGCCGACAGGCCGGCTTCGGCCATCAGCTTGGCAGCCGACGGC
>NZ_JFJW01000020.1:42111-57702 GCF_000611125.1 Cupriavidus sp. SK-4 | reverse complement strand
GGCGGCGCCAGCGGTGGCTTCGGTGTCGATCTTGGCGATGATTTCATCGGCCACGACGGTGTCGCCGTCGCTCTTGACGATAATCGACAGGACACCAGCCGACGGGGCCGGCACTTCCAGCACGACCTTGTCGGTTTCGATCTCGATCAGGATTTCGTCCTGTGCAACAGCCTCGCCCGGCTTCTTCTTCCAGTTGAGCATGGTCGCTTCGGCGACCGATTCGGAGAGCTGCGGAACCTTGACGTCAACGATAGCCATGGTTGTGAATTCCTCGTGTTATGCGTGTTGTCTTTATGCTGGCTATGCCACGGCGGCCGTCTGCGCGCGCCGCCGTGGCTGCCGCTTGATTACTTGGTCAGAACAAAGCCCTTGAGCTTGGCGAAGGCAGCATCCAGCAGCGCCTTCTGTTGCTCGTTGTGCTTTGCGTAGTAGCCCACTGCCGGCGAAGCCGAAGCGGGACGACCGGCATAACCGAGCTTCTGGCCATCCGTCATGTTTTCCATGATGTAGTGCTGCACGAAGAACCAGGCACCCTGGTTCTGCGGCTCGTCCTGGCACCACACGATTTCGGTGGCGTTCGGATACTTCTTGAGTTCTGCCGCCACGGCCTTGTGCGGGAACGGATACAGCTGTTCCAGGCGGATCACCGCCGTATCGTTGGCCTCGCGTTCCTTGCGCGTGTTGACCAGGTCGTAGTAGACCTTGCCCGAGCACATGATGACGCGCTTGACCTTGCTGGCGTTGAGCTCTTCGTGGTCAGGGATGACCGTCTCGAAGTGGCCCTTGGCCAGGTCCGACAGCGGCGACACGGCGTCCTTGTTACGCAGCAGCGACTTCGGCGTCATGATCACCAGCGGCTTGCGGAACAGGCGGATCATCTGGCGCCGCAACAGGTGGAAGATCTGGGCCGGCGTGGTCGGCTGGCAGACCTGCATGTTGTGGTCCGCGCAAAGCTGCAGAAAACGCTCGATACGGGCCGAGCTGTGTTCCGGGCCCTGGCCTTCGTAGCCGTGCGGCAGCATCAGCGTCAGGCCCGAGGCACGGCCCCACTTCACTTCACCCGACGAGATGAACTGGTCGATCACCACCTGGGCGCCGTTGACGAAGTCGCCGAACTGGGCTTCCCAGATCACCAGCGCGTTCGGTTCGGCGGCCGAGTAGCCGTATTCGAAGCCGAGCACGGCCTCTTCGGACAGCACCGAGTCGATCACCGTGAACGGTGCCTGGTTTTCCGACACGTTCTGCAGCGGCACGTAGCTGCCGGCATCCCAGCGCTCGCGGTTCTGGTCGTGCAGCACCGAGTGGCGGTGGGTGAAGGTGCCGCGGCCTGCATCCTGGCCGGTGATGCGCACCGGGTAGCCCGACGACACCAGCGAGGCGAAGGCCAGGTGCTCACCCATGCCCCAGTCCAGCGGCTGGTCGCCGCGGCCCATGTTGGCGCGGTCCTTGACGACCTTTTCCACCAGCGGGTGCAGCTTCAGCGTCTCAGGCGTGGTGGTGATGCGTTCGGCCAGGCGCTTGAGCTCGGTCACCGGCACGGCGGTGTCGGCGGCATCGGTCCACTTGCGGTTCAGGAACGGCATCCAGTCCACGGCGAACTTGTTCTTGAAGTTCGACAGGACGGGGTCGGCGGTATGCTTGCCGGCGTCCATCGCGGCGCGGTATTCCTTGACCTTCTCGTCGCCGAACTCGGCCGGGACCAGGTTCTGCGCGGCCAGCTTGTCGGCGTACAGCTTGCGCGTGCCGGGGTGCTGGGCGATCTTCTTGTACATCAGCGGCTGCGTGACCGCCGGGGTGTCCTGCTCGTTGTGGCCCAGCTTGCGGAAGCAGATGATGTCGACCACGACATCCTTCTTGAACTCCATGCGGAAGTCCACGGCCAGCTGCATGGCGTACACGACGGCTTCGGGATCGTCGCCGTTCACGTGCAGCACCGGGGCCTCGATCATCTTGACCACGTCCGTGCAGTACAGCGTCGAACGCGCGTCGCGCGGGTCGGAGGTGGTGAAGCCGATCTGGTTGTTGATGACGATGTGCATCGAGCCGCCCGTGCCGTAGCCGCGGGTCTGCGCGAGGTTCAGCGTCTCCATCACCACACCCTGGCCGGCGAAGGCCGCGTCGCCGTGCACCTGCACCGGCAGCACTTCCTTGTGGCCGACTTCGCCGCGGCGTTCCTGGCGGGCCTTGGCCGAGCCTTCGACCACCGGGTTGACGATTTCCAGGTGCGACGGGTTGAACGCCAGCGACAGGTGGACCGGGCCGCCTTCGGTCGAGACATCGCTCGAGAAGCCCTTGTGGTACTTGACGTCACCGGCCGGCAGGTCGTCGACGTGCTTGCCTTCGAATTCGGCGAACAGGTCGGCGGGCATCTTGCCCAGGGTGTTGACCAGCACGTTCAGGCGGCCGCGGTGGGCCATGCCGATCACGATTTCCTGCACGCCCTTGCTGCCGGCGTGCTGGACCAGCTCGTCCATGGCGGCGATGAAGCTTTCGCCGCCTTCCAGCGAGAAGCGCTTCTGGCCGACGTACTTGGTGTGCAGGAAGCGCTCCAGGCCTTCAGCCGCGGTCAGGCGGTCCAGGATGTGCTTCTTCTTTTCCAGCGTGAACACGGGCTTGGAACGCGTGGTTTCCAGGCGCTCCTGCCACCAGCGCTTCTGCGCCTGGTCGCTCACGTACATGAATTCGAAACCGATGGTGCCGCAGTAGGTTTCGCGCAGGTTGTTGAGCAGCTCGCGCAGGCTCATCGACTCTTTGCCAAAGTACGTATTGCTGGCATTGAAGACGATGTCGAGGTCTGCTTCCGAGAAGCCATAGAACGCCGGGTCCAGGTCCGGCAGGGGCGGACGCTCCTGGCGCTTGAGCGGGTCCAGGTCGGCCCAGTGGGAACCGATGTTGCGGTAGGCGGCGATCAGCTGGGTGGCAGCGACGCGCTTGCGGCCCATGTCGGAATCGGCCGAGGCAACGATGGTCTTGATGGGGCCTTGCTTGGCGCGCTCGGCGAACGAGGCAACGATGGGGGCGTGGGGGATATCCCGGGCGCTGGTGCCGTCGACCGCAGGAACGTTCTGCATGGCGTCGAAATACGCGCGCCAATTGTCGGGAACCGAGGCGGGGTTCTGGAGGTAGGCTTCGTACAGTTCTTCGACATACGGGGCGTTACCGCCGAAGAGGTACGAGTTGCTCTGATACTGCTGCATCATGGGACGCTCACTATTCTCCGGGAATGCCGGAGTTCAGCGGGTTATTCAACCTTCCGCGACACGGCTTGACCGGTTAGCGGATCGCAAACAACTCTTGGGAGCCAACTGAGGCGCCTACGCAAACGGCACCGCTTGGGTGCCGCGTGTGATGGCTTCCTCACAGGCCCGAAAGGGCAAGTTGTGCGGGGAAGGACCTAAAGTCTTCACGGCGGTAAGAATAGCATGAATTGCCTTTGATCAATGTGGACTTTTCGCGATACGAAACAGCCACCCACGACAATTCGGTGCGTAATCAGCGAATTAGCAACATCCGCACAACAATTTGCATCAAGGCGATATCTGGTCGACGGCGTCTGTGATCAGCCCGTCCAGGCCCCAGGCCAGCAACTGCGCGGCCCGCACAGGATCGTTCACGGTATAGCAGAGGACCCGGAAACCGGCCGCGTGCGCAGCGGCAATCACGCCGGCATCCAGTTCGCGGTGGTTGGCATCCAGCGCCACGCAGCCCAGCTGGCGCAGCCGCTCCAGCCAGTCCGCGGGCAGCTTGTCGAGCAGCAGCGCGCGCGGCAGGTCTGGCGCGACGCGCGCCGCCGCGGCTAGCGCCTCTTCGGAAAAAGACGACAGCAACGGCGGCACCGCGGCACCCGCCCACAGCGACTGCGCGTCCAGCGCCACCGCCGCGCCGGTGCGCGCCTCGGTGCCGGGCACGGGCTTGATCTCGATATTGACCATCAAGCCGTTGGCCTGGGTATAGCGTGCGATGGCCGCCAGCGTCGGCACGGGCTCGCCGGCGAAGGCGGGGCTGTGCCACGTGCCGGCGTCCAGCTGCGCGAGTTCGCCCAGTGTCAGCGCATCCACCCTGCCCTGGCCGCTGGTGGTGCGGTCCAGCGTGGCGTCGTGCATCAGCACCGGCTTGCCGTCGGCCGACAGTTTCACGTCGAACTCGAACATCCGGTAGCCAAAGCCGGCGCCGTGGCGAAACGCTGCCAGCGTGTTCTCCGGCGCCAGCTTGCCGGCGCCGCGGTGCGCGATATGGCTCGGGTACCGCCAGGCAGTGTCGGTTACGCTGGTCATGTCAGGCCTCGATGCGCTTGCCCGTATCGGGCGCAAAGAAATGCAGGTGCTCCGCCGACGACGTCANNNGCCCCCGGCGGGCGGTCGCCGGCGCGCACGTGCGCATGGCTGTCCAGCCGCACCACCACCGCCTGTCCGCCGAGCGAGCCATAGGCGAAGGAATCCGCGCCGAGGGCCTCGACCACGCGCACATCGACTTCGGCGATGGCCTCATGCGCGGCGCACGGCTCGATATGCTCCGGGCGCAGCCCCAGCAGTGCCTGCTCCGGCAGGTGCAGCCCCATCGGCAGGTGCCCCAGCGTGGCGTTGGCAGCCTCGCCCTCCTTCGCCACCACGCGCATCTGCGCGCCAGTGTCGCCGCCGGCGTTGCGCACCACCGGGATCAGGTTCATCGGCGGCGAGCCGATAAAGCCGGCCACGAAGGTGCTGGCCGGCCGCGAATAGACTTCCAGCGGTGTGCCGATCTGCTCGACGCGCCCGGCGTTGAGCACCATCATGCGGTCGGCCAGCGTCATCGCCTCGACCTGGTCATGGGTCACATAGAGGCTGGTGGTGCCCAGGCGCCGGTGCAGCTCCTTCAGTTCCAGCCGCATCTGCACGCGCAGCTTGGCGTCCAGGTTGGATAGCGGCTCGTCGAACAGGAACACCGCCGGCTCGCGCACGATGGCGCGGCCCATGGCCACGCGCTGGCGCTGCCCGCCCGACAGCTGGCGCGGCTTGCGGTCCAGCAGCGGCGCGAGCTCCAGGATGCCGGCGGCATGGTTCACCCGCTGCGCGATCTCGGCCTTGGCCATGCCGCGGATCTTCAGGCCGTAGGCCATGTTGTCGTACACGCTCATATGCGGATAGAGCGCGTAGTTCTGGAACACCATGGCGATGTCCCGCTCGGCCGGCTCCAGATTATTGACAACCTTGTCGCCGATATGGATTTCGCCGCCGGTGATGGTTTCCAGCCCCGCCACCATGCGCAGCAGGGTGGACTTGCCGCAGCCCGAGGGGCCGACGATGACGATGAACTCGCCGTCGGCGATCTCCATGTCGATGCCGTGCACCACCTGGACGCTGCCGGCGTAGGTTTTCTGAACGTTGCGTAGCGACAGTTTTGCCATTGCTGTTGTCCTGCGCGTGGCTCGTGGCCACCGCGCCTTATTTTTCCGTTTCGACCAGGCCCTTGACGAACCACTTCTGCATCAGCACCACCACCACCGCGGGCGGGATCATCGCCAGCATCACCGTGGCCATCACCAGGTTCCAGTCAGTGGCGGCATCGCCCGAGCGCGAGATCATCTGCGTCACGCCCACCACCACCGGCGTCATCGACTTCTGCGTGGTGATCAGCAGCGGCCACAGGTACTGGTTCCAGCCGTAGATGAACTGGATCACGAAGAGCGCGGCGATGCTGGTGCGCGACAGCGGCAGCACCACGTCCCAGAAAAAGCGCAACGGCCCCGCGCCGTCGATGCGCGCGGCCTCGGCCAGCTCGTCCGGAATGGTCAGGAAGAACTGGCGGAACAGGAAGGTGGCGGTGGCCGACGCGATGATCGGGACGGTCAGGCCAAAGTAGCTGTCCAGCATGCCGAGGTCCGACACCACCTTGTAGGTCGGCAGGATGCGCACCTCCACCGGCAGCATCAGCGTGATGAAGATCAGCCAGAAGAAGGTCTTGCGCAGCGGGAACTTGAAATAGACGATGGCAAAGGCCGAGATGATCGAGATGGCGATCTTGCCCAGCGCAATGCCCAGCGCCATGATCAGGCTGTTCTTCATCATGGTCGAGACCGGCGATGCGGCCTCGCCCACACCCTGGAACAGCACGGTGCGATAGTTCTCGATCAGGTGGCTGCCGGGGATCAGCGTCATCGGCGCGTCCAGCACCTCTTCGGCGGTCAGCGTGGACGCGACGAAGGTCAGGTACACCGGGAACACCACGATCACGATGCCCAGGATCAGCACCGCGTGGCTCAGGAAATCAAGGAAGGGGCGACGTTCTACCATGTGCTGTCTCCGTCAGTACTGGACCTTGCGTTCCACATAGCGGAACTGCACCACGGTCAGCGCGATCACGATCACCATCAGCACCACCGACTGCGCGGCCGAGCCCCCGATGTCCATGCCGCGGAAGCCGTCATGGAAGACCTTGTAGACCAGCGTGTTGGTCGAATTGAACGGGCCGCCGTGGGTGACCGCGTCGATGATTGCGAAGGTATCGAAGAACGCGTAGACCACGTTGATCACCATCAGGAAGAAGGTGGTCGGCGACAGCAGCGGGAACACGATCGACCAGAAGCGGCGCCACGGGCCGGCGCCGTCGATGGCGGCGGCCTCGATCAGCGAGCGCGGGATGCTCTGCAGCCCCGCCAGGAAAAACAGGAAGTTGTAGCTGATCTGCTTCCAGGCGGCGGCCAGCACCACCAGCAGCAATGCCTGGTCGCCGTTGAGCAGGAAGTTCCATTCTACCCCAAGCTTGCGCAGCGCATAGGACACCACGCCCAGCGTCGGATTGAACATGAACATCCACAGCACGCCGGCCACGGCCGGCGCCACCGCATACGGCCAGATCAGCAGCGTCTTGTAGCCGACGGCGCCGCGTATGATGCGGTCGGCAAAATAGGCCAGCAGCAGCGCGGTGGTCAGGCCCACCACGGTCACGCCCACGGCAAAGATGGCGGTGGTCTGGAACGACTCCACATACAGCGGGTCGTTCCACAGCATGCGGAAGTTGTCCAGGCCGACGAACTCCAGGTTGATGCCGAAGGCATCCTGCTGCAGCATCGACTGGTACAACGCCTGCCCGGCGGGCAGGAAGAAGAAGATCAGCGTGATCGCGATCTGCGGCAAGACCAGCAGATACGGCAGCCACGGCGAACGGAAAACGACGCGTTTTTCCATAAACGGATTCCGGCGAATGCCGCGGGTCGCGGCATCGGACTAGGTACGGAGTTGCGGGCGGTCCCGATCGGTGCGACGGAGCCGTCCACAATGCAAGCGGGCGGAGGTTTCGCCACCGCCCGCTTGTCACATCAGCTTGCTGGCAATGCCGGCTTACTCGCGGGCAGTCTTCTGGAAGCGCTCCAGCAGATCATTGCCGCGGGCCACGGCCGAGTCCAGCGCCACCTTGGGCTCCTTCTTGCCGGCCCAGACGGCTTCCAGCTCTTCGTCCACCACGGTGCGGATCTGCACCATGTTGCCCAGGCGCACGCCGCGCGACTTGTCGGTGGTCTTGACCACCATCTGCTGCACCGACACATCGGCACCCGGGTTCTTGTCGTAGTAGCCCGATTTCTTCGTCATCTCGTAGGCGGCCATCGTCACCGGCAGGTATCCGGTGGCCTGGTGCCAGTCAGACTGGATCTCGGGGCGCGACAGGAAATTGAAGAACTTGGCCACGCCCTTGTACTCGTCGGGCTTCTTGCCGCCCATCACCCACAGCGAAGCGCCGCCGATAATGGTGTTCTGCGGGGCGCCCTGCACCTCCGGGTAGTACGGCAACTGCGCCACCGCGAACGCGAACTTGGCGTTCTTGCGGATATTGGCCAGCGATGCCGACGAGCCGGTGAACATCGCGCACTCGCCGTTGTAGAATTTGGCCTGCGACTCGGCCTTGCGCCCGCCGTAGCTGAAGTAGCCCTTCTTCACCATGTCCTGCAGGTTGGTAATGTGCTTGACGTGCAGCGGGCTGTTGAAGAGCAGGCGTGTATCGGCGCCGCCGAAGCCGTTGTTCTTGGTCGCGTACAGGGTGTTGTGCCAGGCCGAGAAGCTCTCCAGGTGGACCCAGCCCTGCCAGTCGGTGGTGTAGGCGCAGTTGGTGCCCGAGGCCTTGAGCTTGGCCGAGTACTGCATCACCTCGGGCCAGGTCTTGGGCGGCTTTTCCGGATCCAGGCCGGCCTTCTTGAAGGCGTCCTTGTTGTAGTAGAACACCGTGGTCGAGCTGTTGAACGGGAACGACAGCATCTCGCCCTTGGACGAGGTGTAGTAGCCCGCCACCGCCGGGATATACGCCTTCTGGTCGAACTTCTCGCCGGCGTCCTTCATCACCGCCGACACCGGCTTGATCGCGCCCTTGGCGCTCATCATGGTGGCGGTGCCCACTTCAAACACCTGCAGGATGGCGGGCGAGCCGCCGGCGCGGAAGGCCGCAATGCCCGCGGCCATGGTTTCGTCGTAGTTGCCCTTGTTGACCGGCACCACCTTGTATTCGGACTGGCTGGCGTTGAACTTGTTGGCGATCTCGTTCACCTTGTCGTTCAGGGCGCCCTGCATGGCGTGCCACCACTGGATTTCAACGGCGGCGTGGGCGCTGCCGGCCCCGGTCAGGGCTGCCAGCGCTGCGAGTTTGAGCACGGTACGGGAAAAGGACATCGGTGGCTCTCCTTTGGTCTGTCTGTTCCGGTCGGTCGAAAATCCGACAGTATGTGATTTTTTTGTGACAGCGGCATGTTACGCCTGTCGCACCTGCGCTAGCAAATCAGCAGATTCACCAGTATGGCCAGTACGATGCCTTTTGCAGTGCAATAAGGGAAATTGCCGCCAGATCCGCGGTTACAATGGCCCGCCATGCAATCCCTGAACAAGCTCTCTAATTCCGTGCTGCGGCGCGTGCGCGGCGTGCTGACTGACATCGACGGCACCCTGACCACCGACGGGCGGCTACCGGCCTCGACCTACCTGGCGCTCGACGGGCTGCGCCGCGCTGGCCTGCACGTGATCCCCGTCACCGGGCGCTGCATCGCCTGGGCCGAGATCCTGACCCGGCTGTGGCCGGTCGACGCCATCATCGGCGAGAACGGTGCGTTCTACTCGCACCTGCACAACGGCCGCCTGCAGACCCGCTTCCTGGACGATGCCCCCACGCGCGCGCGCAACCTGGAGCGCATCCAGTCGCTGGGCCAGCGCATCGTGCGCGAAGTGCCGGGCTGCGCGCTGGCCTCGGACCAGGCCTGGCATGCCGCCGACCTGGCCATCGACCATGCCGAGGACGTCGCGCCGTTGCCTGAAGACGCCGTGGCCCGCATCGCCGCCATCATGCGCGAGGCCGACATGACCGCCACGGTCAGCTCGATCCATGTGAACGGCTGGTTCGGCCTGCACGACAAGCTGTCGATGAGCAGGCTGTGCGTGGCCGAACTGCTGGGCGAAGACGTGGACGCGCGCCGCGACGAATGGCTGTTTATCGGCGATTCGGCCAACGATGCCAGCATGTTCGCCCACTTTCCGCTGTCGGTTGGCGTGGCCAATGTGCGGGATATCCTGCCGCAGCTGCCGGTACCGCCGGCCTATATCACCGCAGCGGCCGGTGGCGAAGGCTTTGCCGAGATGGCGCAGCGGCTGGTCGAAGCGCGCGCCTGAATACGTCACGCAAAACAAAAAACCGGCCGGGAAAGTCTCGGCCGGTTTTTTTTGTCGCCTGCCCTGCCCTGGCTCAGTCGAACCCCAGCTCCTGCAGCTTGCGCGTGATGGTATTGCGCCCGATCCCGAGCCGGGTCGCCGCCTCGACGCGGCGCCCGCGCGTGACACCCAGGGCGGCCTCCAGCACCGCCTTCTCGAACCGGCGCGTCAGCACATCCATGACCTCCGGCTGGCCGGCTTCGAGCATCGCCCGTGCCTCGCCGGCGAGCAGGCTTTCCCAGCCGGCCGAGGCCAGGGCCGGGACCACCGTCGCCACGGACGCGGGCCGGACTACGGTGGCCGTGTCGGCCTCTGCCACCGGCGTCGCATACCCGCCGTAGTCGGCCAGGTCAGGCGCGCTCTCATACTCGGGCGCGCGCGCTTCGGCAACGCGCTCAGGCCGCGGCGCATTGACCGGCTCGCTGGTGCCGGCTTCCAGCATCTCGCGCGGCAGGTCCTTGACCTCGATGGTCTGGGCCGGCGCCATCACGGTCAGCCAGTTGCACAGGTTCTCCAGCTGGCGCACGTTGCCGGGGAACGGCAGCGTGCTGACATAGGCCAGCGCATCGTCGGACATGCGCTTGGGCTCGACGCCCAGTTCCTTGGCGCTCTTCTGCAGGAAATGACGCGCCAGCAGCGTGATGTCCTCCGGGCGTTCGCGCAGCGGCGGCAGGCGCAGCCGGATCACGTTCAGGCGGTGGAACAAGTCCTCGCGGAACAGCCCTTCCTTGACGCGCAGCTCCAGGTTCTGGTGCGTGGCGGCAATCACGCGCACATTGGCGCGCAAGGGGTTGTGGCCGCCGACACGATAGAAGTTGCCATCGGACAGCACGCGCAGCAGGCGCGTCTGCAGGTCGAACGGCATGTCGCCGATTTCATCGAGGAACAGCGTGCCGCCCTCGGCCTGCTCGAAGCGGCCGCGCCGCATGGTCTGCGCGCCGGTGAAGGCGCCGCGCTCATGGCCGAACAGTTCGGATTCGAGCAGGTCCTTGGGGATGGCTGCGGTATTGAGCGCGATAAAGGGTCCGTTGGCGCGTGGGCTGTGCTTGTGCAGCGCGCGTGCGACCAGTTCCTTGCCGGTGCCGGACTCGCCGGTGATCATCACCGTCACGTTGGACTGCGAGAGCCGGCCGATGGCGCGGAACACGTCCTGCATCGCCGGCGCCTGGCCGAGGATCTCGGGCGCATCGACCAGGCGGTCGTCCAATTCTTCTTCGCGCAGGCTTTCTTCCAGCGCGCGGCGGATCAGCTCGACCGCCTTGTCGACATCGAAGGGCTTGGCCAGGTATTCGAAGGCGCCGCCCTGGAACGCGGCCACGGCGCTGTCCAGGTCCGAGTAGGCCGTCATCACGATGACCGGCAGGCCCGGATGCCGCGCCTTGATGGCCTGCAGCAGGTCCAGGCCCGATCCGCCGGGCATGCGGATATCCGATATCAGCACCTGCGGCTGGTCTTCTTCCAGCGCGGCCAGCGCGTCCCGCACATTGGTGAAGCTGCGCGAGAGCAGGCTTTCACGGGCCAGGGCCTTTTCCAGGACCCAGCGGATTGATTGATCGTCGTCGACTATCCAGATCGGCTTCATGTGCGTCGCTTGTCTGCTCGGTGTCATTTGGTCTTCCGCATGCCCGGCCACGGCGGGTGCACCATCGCTCGCGGACGCCAGCAAAAGCTAGTGCAGCGGCAACAGGATGCGGAAGTCGGTACAGCCCGGCCTGCTCTCGCATTCGATCAAGCCCTCGTGCTGCTGCACGAAGGTTTGAGCGAGTGTGAGACCGAGTCCGCTGCCGCCATCCCTGCCCGATACCAACGGATAGAAGATGCGTTCGCGGATGTCTTCGGGAATTCCCGGGCCGTTGTCGATGACATGCAAGTCCAATGCCAGCTTGAACAAGCGCTTGGCGATCGTGACCTGGCGCGCCACGCGCGTGCGCAGCACGATCTGCGCATCGCCGCGCGCCATGCGGTCGGCCAGCGCCTGCGCGGCGTTGTGCACGATGTTAAGCACGGCCTGGATCAGTTGCTCCATGTCGCCCTGAAGCTCGGGCAGGCTGGCGTCGTAGTCGCGCACGATCTCCAGCCCGTTGGGAAACTCCGCCAGCACCACCGAGCGCACGCGCTCCAGCACTTCGTGGATATTCAGGCTCGATACGATATGCGGATGCCGGTGCGGCTCCAGCAGCCGGTCCACCAGCGTCTGCAGCCGGTCCGATTCCTTGATGATGACCTGCGTGTATTCGCGCAGCGAGCGCTCCGGCAGCTCGAACTCCAGCAGCTGCGCCGCGCCGCGGATGCCGCCCAGCGGGTTCTTGATCTCGTGGGCCAGGTTGCGGATCAGTTCCTTGTTGGCCGAGGTCAGGTCCAGGATGCGCTCTTCGCGTTCGCTGCGCACCTTCTGTTCATTGGGCAGGATTTCCACCACCACGGTGTCGCCCACCGCTTCCAGCGCGGCGATCACCACGTGCACATGGGCCGGCTCCTGCAGCGGCGGGTGCAGGACCAGGTCCTGCCGGCGCACGTCGAACTGCCGTGTGACCACGGTGTCGATCATGCTGTGCAGCTCATCGGAACGCCCGAACAGGTCAGGCAGCGTCAGCTCCACCATGCCCTTGCGCGACACGCCGAAGGTGGCTTCAGCCGCCGGGTTCGCAAAGACCACGCGCAGCCCCGGCTGCCGCACCAGCAGCACCGGGTTGGCCACCACGTCCAGGCCGGCATGGAACGCCACGGCGCCCATGGTCAGCACCTGGGCGCTGGCTTCGGCCGGTGCCGCATCAGCCGCCGGCGATTCGCCACGGGCGCCGTCGGTACCGCTGGCCTTGCGCGACACTCCGCGAATCAGGCGACGCATAAGACTAGTCCTTCAAATTGCCAAGCTCGCGCCGCAGCGACGCCGCATTGGCCTCGCTGCGGGCGATGTCATCGCGCAGCGCTGCCGTGCGATCGAGGTATTTCTGATAGTTGCGCTCATTGCCCTGGCGCTCCGGCTGCCCGTTGTTGTACTCGGCACGCAGCGCCTGCAGCTTGGCCTCTTCGGCCTGCAGCTCCTGCGCGAGCACCGCGCGGCGCTCGCCGTCGCGGCTCTTCTGCGTGGCACTGTCCACGCGCGGGAAGCTGGTGCCGCCAGCCGCCGCGCCGGCGGTGCTGCCAGCGCCCTTGGCCGGCGCAGCGATGCGCCCGCCCGGGACCGTCACCACCTCCGGCAGGTTCAGCTTCTTGCAGCCCTTGCCGGCGTTGCCATTGCGATATTCGGGCACGCCATTGGGCCCGGTGCAGACATAGACGTCCGAGGACTGCGCGGAAGACTGCCCGGCCCATGCGCCCAGTGTCAGCGCCACGGCACTCACCAGAACAGGGAATCCGAGACGAAATTGGTGCAGAGATCGGGGCAAGGTCAGGGTCCGGCGGGCCGTGCGTGAGGAGGCGTCCATGAACATGGCGTTAGGTTTGAACGGGGTGGAACACGATTCCCCATTCTAGCGAGCAAAGCAGAAAGGGGCAGCCGAAGCCGCCCCTTTCTGGTGCAACTGTTGCCCGGTCACAACCTGCGTCATTCCCGGGCAAGGGCCGCTTACAGCGAGTAGTACATTTCGAACTCGACCGGGTGCGTGGTCATGCGGAAACGCGTGACTTCTTCCATCTTCAGTTCGATGTAGGCATCGATCATCGAGTTCGAGAACACGCCGCCGCGGGTCAGGAACTCGCGGTCGTTGTCCAGGTACTCCAGCGCCTGGTCCAGGCTCGAGCACACGGTCGGGATCTTTGCATCCTCTTCCGGCGGCAGGTCGTACAGGTTCTTGTCGGCAGCTTCGCCCGGGTGGATCTTGTTCATCACGCCGTCCAGGCCGGCCATCAGCAGCGCCGAGAAGCCCAGGTACGGGTTCATCAGCGGATCCGGGAAGCGGGTCTCGATGCGGCGGCCCTTCGGGTTGGCCACATACGGGATGCGGATCGAAGCCGAACGGTTGCGGGCCGAGTAGGCCAGCTTCACCGGAGCTTCGAAGCCCGGCACCAGGCGCTTGTACGAGTTCGTGCCCGGGTTGGTGATGGCGTTCAGGGCGCGGGCGTGCTTGATGATGCCGCCGATGTAGTACAGCGCGAATTCCGACAGGCCGGCGTAGCCGTTGCCCGCGAACAGGTTCTGGCCGTCCTTCCACACAGACTGGTGCACGTGCATGCCCGAACCGTTGTCGCCAACGATCGGCTTCGGCATGAAGGTGGCGGTCTTGCCGTAGGTGTGGGCGACGTTCTGGATCACGTACTTCTGCATCTGGGTCCAGTCGGCGCGCTGCACCAGCGTGCTGAAACGGGTGCCGATTTCGTTCTGGCCCTGGCCAGCCACTTCATGGTGGTGGACTTCAACGGGGATGCCCAGCGATTCCAGGATCAGGCACATTTCCGAACGCATGTCCTGGAAGGTGTCGATCGGGGCGACCGGGAAGTAGCCGCCCTTCTTGCCCGGACGGTGCCCGCTGTTGCCGTGCTCAAATTCCTTGGCCGACGACCACGGGGCTTCTTCGGAGTGGATCTTCACGAAGCAGCCTTGCATGTCGACGTTCCAGGTCACGCCGTCGAAGATGAAGAACTCGGGCTCCGGGCCGAAGAAGGCGGTGTCGCCCAGGCCGGTGCTCTTCAGGTAGGCTTCGGCGCGCTTGGCGATGGAACGCGGGTCGCGGTCATAGCCCTTGCCGTCCGACGGCTCGACCACGTCGCAGGACAGCACCAGCGTCGGCTCTTCGTAGAACGGGTCGATGTGGGCGGTGTTCGAATCCGGCATCAGCAGCATGTCCGAAGCTTCGATACCCTTCCAGCCGGCAATCGACGAACCGTCGAAGGCGTGGCCGCTTTCGAACTTGTCTTCATCGAAGTGCGACACGGGCACGGACACGTGTTGCTCCTTGCCTTTGGTATCGGTGAAACGGAAATCGACGAACTTGACGTCGTTTTCCTTCACCAGCTTCATCACGTCTGCAACGCTGTGGGCCATGCCAATCTCCTGGATATTCGGCGGAAGTCTGAGAAAGCCAATTCTTGTGCCTGTCGTCACCGGCGCCGATGCATGCTCTGCCGCGCCGTCCCGACCAGCCACGAAAGGACGAGGAATGTTAGCAGAAAGCGTGCCATGCAAACGCCCCACTGCCACCGGTGGCCCGAAAAATGTGCAACGTCGGCGAACCGCGCACCGCGGCGGCGTCAGCGTCCCGCCATGCAAGCAGCGGCTCCGCTGTCGAGTGGCGCACCGGTTACACGCATTCCCGCGTAGTGCACCCTAATAAAACACCACAATGGTGCATTCAGCAAGCAGCCGCACTGCATCAGTGCAGACGCACCAAAAAGAGTCATCCGACGCCCCGACAGCCGGCAATCAGGTTTCGAACCGGCCCGGCGCTATAGAATAGTATGTTGCGGTCTTGCCGCCCCCATTTCATTCCTCAAATTTGTCACGCAGATGACCACCCGAGACGATCTCCTCCAGGCCGCCCGCCAGCGCCAGCAACAGAACCAGCTCCCGTATTTCGGCGCGCTGTCGCCGCAGGAAGCCTTTGCGCTGCTGCAGAACGACCCTTCCGCCGTGCTGGTCGACGTGCGCACCCAGGCCGAGCTGGACTGGGTCGGCGGCGTTGATGTGCCGGACGCGCAGTTCGCCCATGTCGAATGGATGTCCTATCCGGGTGGTGCGCAGAATGCCCGCTTTGTCGAAGAACTGAGGGCACGCGTGCCGGCCGACGTGCCGGTGCTGTTCCTGTGCCGCAGCGCGGCGCGCTCCAAGCACGCCGCGCGCGTGGCCACCGAAGCCGGCTACCACTTCGCCATGGACGTGCTGGAAGGCTTCGAGGGCAACCGCGACGACCACCACCACCGCAAGACTGTTGAAGGCTGGTGCGTGCGCGGACTGCCGTGGCACGGCGCCTGATCGCGGTCGGGCATGAATAAG
>NZ_JFJW01000020.1:16257-42095 GCF_000611125.1 Cupriavidus sp. SK-4 | reverse complement strand
GCAGCCTTGGCTGCCCCTTCTACTTTCTTGCGACCAGTGCTTATGCCTGCGCCGCTTCGCGCGGCGGCTGCTCCACGGTCTCGAACCCCATCGCCTGCACGCCTTCAAGCAGCATCGCATAGGCCGGCGCCAGCAGATCGGCCGGGCCCTTGACCCCCAGGTCGATATGGCGGCGCGCGAAGCGGTCGCCGCGCTGCACGTCGCCGACCGACGGCAGGCTGAACACGCGGATGCCCGGATGCGCCGCTTCGACCTTCTCCATCAGCGGCGTCAGCGTGGACTCCGGCGCCTCGAACACGTAGAAGGCCCGCTCCTGCTGCTGCACCTGGTGGAACAGATGCGCATAGTCGTGGTCCAGCACCCATTCCATCATCGGCCATGCCATCACCGGGAAGCCCGGCATGAAGTGGTGGTGACCGACCGAAAAGCCCGGGATGCGGTTGTAGCTATTGGGGATGATGCGCGCGCCCTCGGGGAACTCGCCCATCTTGAAGCGGTGCTGGTTTTCCGGCTGGTTCAGGTCGGCCTTGACCGGGTCGCCGCCGGCGGTCTCGGCAATGCGCAGCGCGATCAGCTCGCGCGCCTCGGGATGCAGCACCAGCGGCACGCCCAGCGCGGCAGCCGCGCACTGGCGGGTGTGATCGTCCGGCGTAGCGCCAATGCCGCCGGTGCAGAACACCACATCCGGGCCGGCCAGCGTGCGCCGCAGCGTGGCGGTGATGCGGGCGCGGTCGTCGCCGACGTATTCGGCCCAGTCCAGCGCCAGGCCGCGCGCGCCCAGCAGTTCGATGGTGCGGCGCAGATGCTTGTCTTCACGCCGCCCCGACAGGATCTCGTCGCCAATGACGATCAGGCCAAAACCCATATTGCCCTCGCTTCAGGAATTTTCGATGCGGCGCACGTCGGTCGGCGCCAAGTCGATGACGTCGCCGTCAAGCGCCGGCTGGTCCGGCTGATGCGCCGGCGGCTGGGCCGGCACCGCCGCGCGCTCGGCCCGCAGCTGAGCCAGCGCGCGCAGGCAGAAGTGCCCGAACCACAGCGCCGAAAAGATAAAGATCAGCACATACAGCCACAGCGTGCCGGCAAGCACGAACGGGAAGAGGAAGATCACCGCCGCCGACGACACCCACAGCAGCGTCGGCGCCGAGCCCAGCAGCCCCACCGCCACCCCGATCACCAGCAGCGGCGTGCGGTGGCGGCGCACCAGCGTCTTGCGCTCTTCGGCACTGGCGTGGTCGGCGAGCGCGTCATACGTCATCACGCGGTAGGTCAGCCAGCCCCACAGCACCGGCGGGATCAGCGCAAAGAACGGCGGGATCAGCCACAGCGGCAGCGTCACCAGCACCAGCACCAGGAACACCAGCGTGCTGCCCAGCGACTGGAACACGCTGCCCAGGATGCTGCCGCCATGGGCCTTGGCCAGGTCCGGGTAGTTGCGCTCCAGGTGGCGCACCACCGCCGGCACCGAGAACACGCCGATAAACATCAGCATCGAGGCAATCACCAGCGGGATCGCCAGCGCCGCCACGAACAGCGGCGCCACGATGGTGCGCATCGATTGCAGGCCGAACCAGTCGAGCGCGCTGTAGATCCAGCTGGTCAGGATGGAGGTTTCCAGGAAGCTGCGCGTGGCGCCCATGATGGGGTCCCAGCCCCACCAGAGCAGGCCGCCCCACAGCAGCGTGGCCAGGACGAAAGGCAGCACGGTCAGCATCAGCATGCGGGGATGCAGCTGGCTGACCAGCGCGCGGCCAAACGAGCGGAAGATATCGTTCATGCAGTCGAAGGCAAACAGGAGGAAAGGCGCCGGGAGCGGCAGAAGTCCGACTGGGCCGGACCGGCGGCAACCCGAAACACTAGCATACGCCACTTGCCGCCGCGGCGGACTGCCTCCAGACCCGCTGGTTCAGCGCAGCCGCAGCAGCCGCTTGATGCCGTACCACTGGTGCGCCAGGAAGCCCGCGCCGTAGTCGTGGCTCTTGCCCAGCGGCGGCGGCAGCTGGTCGCGGATGCCGGTCGGGTGGTAGGTCTCGGTGAAGACCGCGGTGCCGAGCAGCATGTCCCACCACGGGAAGATCACGCCGTAGTTGCAGCCGCCCAGCTTGGCCGGTGCGCCGTCGGCCTCATGGCCGATGCCCACGGCGTGGTGGGTGCGGTGAAAGCGCGGCGAGATCAGCAGCCGCTCGCCGATGGCGCCGAAGTGCAGCCGCACGTTGGCATGCTGCAGGCTCTGCAGCAGCTGCGACAACGCCACCAGCAGCACGTACTGCGACGGCTCCACGCCCACGCCCAGCGCCACCAGCGCGAACACCAGATCGCGCAGCATGTCGTCGAGCAGGTGGTTGCGGTTGTCGCTCCACAGCGTCATCTGGCGCTGGCTGTGGTGCACCGCATGCAGATGCCACCACCAGCGGAACGAATGCGACAGCCGGTGGTACCAGTAATCGAGGAAGTCGAACAGCAGCAGGTAGACAAAGAAGCTGACCAGCGGCACCGAGGTCACGCCCGGCCACCAGTCTTCCACATTGATGCGGTGCCAGCCCATTAGCCGCAGGTCGCCCTCCAGGGCGTCGGTCAGCGGCGCCAGCAGGAAGAACATGGCCAGCCGGAACAGCCCGAGCCGGTGGATCACCGTGTAGAAGATATCGGTGCGGATGCCGGCGCGGTCGGAGACCGGCTCGACCGGGCGCCATTTTTCCAGCGGTCCCAGGATCAATGCCATCACCACGATCTGCACCAGGCCCACCAGCAGCCACTCGGTGCCGGTGAAGGCTTCCTCGGCATAGCGGCCAAACCCGAGGTCGTAGACCACGGGCAGCACCACGTCCTGGAACAGCGTGCCCTCGACCTGGCCGATCCAGCCGTTCAGCGTCTCCCACATCAGCGCCTGCCCTCCTTTTGCCCGACTGGCTGCGGCCTGGCGATCCAGTCGCGGTAGGCCGGGTGCTCGCGCAGCGTCGCGAAACAGAATCCCTTGCGCTCAAGGCCGGCGAGCAGCGGCTCCAGCACGCCGGGCGCCCACGGATCCTTGCGCGACCAGATGCCCAGGTGCGCCATGGTGATATCGCCGTCGCGCAGGTTGGCCAGCGCGCGCTCCAGCAGCGCTGCGTTGGGATAGCGGTCGGACGACAGCTCATCGCCCAGGAACCCCGCCGGCGCCCAGCCGACGTGGCGGAAGCCGCACTGTTCGGCCCATTGCACCGTCTGCGGCGCGGTGCGCCCGCCCGGGGCGCGCCACAACGGCACCATGGCGGCGCCGGTCATGCCGTGGAAAGCGTCGGCGCTGCGCCGCAGCTCCTGGCAGAATCCGGCCGCGTCCATGGCCATGTCCTTGCCGGCCTGCGGGCCGAACTGCGGCCGCATGGTCACATGGCCGGCGCGCACGCTGCGCAGGTAGACATGGTCGAAGGTATGCGTGCCGAAGGCGTGGCCGTCGGCCACCAGAGCCTTCCAGTACGGCGCCCAGGCTGGGTCCAGCGAGCTGTCCTGGCGCACGGTCGGCTCATTGGCCAGGAAGAAGGTGGCGCGGATATGGTGGCGGCGCAGCGTGTCGGCGATCAGCTGGGCCTGGCTCATGCTGCCGGTGTCGAAGGTCAGGTAGAGCGTGCCGGCCGGGCACGCCTTGGCGGCAGGCTTGGGGACATCAGCCGCCTGCAGCGCGGACGGCAGGCTGCAGGCAAGCGCCAGCGCAGCCAGCAGCCTGCCCAGCCGTCCGGATCGCGATGCCTTGGTGTCGTCCATGGTCCCTGCCCTGCCCGGTCAATACAGCGGCGCGCGCGTGCGGAAATAGATGCCGTGCGGCGAGCGCCCGACGCGCACGGTCTTGACCAGCTTGCGGCTGGCCACGTCGACCAGGCCGACCGAGCGCGCCCAGCGGAAGGTGACCCACAGCGTCTTGCCGTCGGCGGTCAGCTCCATGTCGTCCGGGCCCGGCGGCAGGCCGGTGATGTCGCCGACCTTGGTCAGCGTCTGCTGGTCGATGATGCTGATGCTGCTCGTGACCCGGTTGCTGAGGAACAGATGGCGCTTGTCGCCGACGGCGCGGAAGTTGTGCGCGCCCTTGCCGGTCAGGATCTGCTTGACCACCGTGCGCGTGCGCCAGTCGATCACGGCCACGTAATCAGCCCCGGTCATGCCCACCAGCAGGTATTTCTGGTCCGGCGTGACCCAGATGCCCGCCGGCGCCGAGCCGGTTTCCATGCGCCACATCACGTTTTGCGTGACCAGGTCGATGGCTGCCACCTCATTGGAGTCCTGCAGCGTGATGAAGGCGATGCGGCTGTCGGCGGTAAAGGCGATATGGCTGGGGGTCTTGGCCAGCGGGAACTGCTTGGCCAGCTTCAGCGCCTTGCCGTCCCAGCGATAGAGGTCGACACGGTCGAGCCGGTTGCCGGTGGCGACAAACCACTTCTGGTCCGGCGAGAAGCCGATCTGGTACGGGTCGTCGACATTGGGCACGCGCTGCTGGACCTTGCCCGAGACCGGGTCCAGGAACACCAGGTCGTTGCCGACCGCGTTGGCAACGATCAGCGACTTGTCGTCCGGCGTGGCGATCAGGTGGTGCGGCTCCTTGCCGATCGGGAAGGTCTCCAGCACCTTCTGGGTATCCTTGTCGATCAACGTGACGGTTGCATCACCTGAATTCAGGATTACCACCACCTCCGCCGATGCGGGTGCGGCCAGCAGGCCCAGCGCCAGGGCGCCCACCGTGAAACCACCAGCTACAACACGACGCAATGCGAACCGCAGCGCAAACATAAGACCCGCCAGAAGAAGACTGAACCGGCGATTCTAACGGTTGAGCACGAAAATCCGCTGACGTCGCGGCCGATCCCGATCAAGATTTTGGCAGATTGTTGCGCCGAAGCGACCATTTGCGGTTCGCCCCGGCATTCCGCCCCGCGCCGGCGCTCAGCGCTGCATCGATTCCCACACTTTCTGCAGCCGCTTGACCGACATCGGCACCGGTGTGCGCAGCTCCTGGGCGAACAGCGCGATGCGCAGTTCCTCCAGCATCCAGCGGAATTCCTCCAGCCGCGCGTCCTCGCCGCCGCGGCCCTGGGTGCGCAGCTGCTTTTCGGCCCGTTGCCACTGCTGCACCAGCGGCGCCATCTCCTGCGTGCGCTGGGTGTCGCGCGCCGGGTCGCCCTTGAGCTTGTCCACCCGCATGGCGATGCCCTTCAGGTAGCGCGGGAAATGGACCAGCTGCGTGTACGGGGTCTCGTCGACGAAGCGCTTGCCCATCAGCCGCCCGAGCTGCGCTTCCATATCCGCATGGGGCCCGGCGAACGGCTTGGCCTGCAGCAGCTTGCGCGGCAGTCCGGCGTACTCGGCCAGGATGGTCCCCACCAGCCGCGCGATCTCCTGCGCCAGCAGCGACAGCCGGGTACGGCCCTCGTCCTTGCGCGCATTGAACTCGGCCTCGTTGCGCGGCAGCGGCGCCTGCATGCAGGCACGCTCCAGCGCCAGCATCACGATCTGCTCGCGCAGCATCTCCTGCGTGCCCAGCGTCATGTACTGCATCGCCATCTGCTGCAGGCCGGGGATGTTCTTCTCGAGGAACTTGACCTGCTCGCGCAGCTGCAGCGCAAACAGCCGGCGCAGCCCCAGGTGGTGGACGCGGGCGGCTTCCTGCGGGTCGTCGAAGACTTCCACGTCGCAGTGCGTGCCGCGGTCGACCAGCGCGGGGTAGCCGAACAGGGTCTGGCTGCCCTTGCGGATCTCCAGCAGCTCGGGCAGCTCGCCGAAGCTCCACCCGGTCAGGCCCTCGTACTTGCCGGGCTCGGCAGCGGCCAGCGGCGCCGCCTGCTCCGGGGCCTGGGTTGCCGCCTGTGCCGCGGCTTGCGCGGCCACCCGCTGGAACGACTGCTGCGCCTGCCCGCCCAACTCGGCGCGCAGCTGGGCCAGGTTGCGGCCCATCTCAAGCTGGCGGCCGTGCTCGTCGACCACCTTGAAATTCATCGTATGGTGCGCGGGCAGCGTTTCCAGCTTGAAATCGGCCCGCTTGACCATGGTGCCGGTCTGCTCGCGGATATCGGCGATCAGCACGTCCAGCAGCTCGCCCTCGCCAAGCGGCTGGCGCGCGACAAAGCCCGCGGCATACTCCGGCAGCGGCACGCAGTGGCGGCGCAGCTTCTGCGGCAGCGACTTGAGCAGCAGGTGCACCTTCTCCCTGATCATGCCCGGCACCAGCCAGTCGGCGCGCTCCTGGCGCACCTGGTTGAGTGCGTACAGCGGCACGGTCAGGGTCACGCCGTCGCGGTGGCTGCCTGGCTCGAAGTGGTAAGTCAGCCCCATATCCACCCCGGCCACGTTCATGGCCTTGGGGAACAGGTCAGTGGTGATGCCGGCCGCCTCGTGCCGCATCAGCTCGTCGCGATTCAGGTACAGCAGCTTGCGGTCCTTGCCGCTCTCGGCCTGGTACCACTGCTCGAAGGTGGCCTGCTGGCAGATCTCGGCGGGAATCGCGCGATCGTAGAAGGCGTAGATCAGTTCGTCGTCGACCAGCACGTCCTGGCGGCGCGACTTGTGCTCCAGGTTCTCGATCTCGCGCACCAGGCGCTGGTTGTGCGCATAGAATGGCAGGCGCGTATCGAACTCGCCCTCGACCAGCGCGCGGCGGATAAAGATCTCGCGCGCTTCCTGCGGGTTCATCGGGCCGTAGTGCACGCGGCGGTGCTGGTAGACCACCAGCCCGTACAGCGTGGCGCGCTCCAGCGCCAGCACCTGGCCCGCCTTCTTTTCCCAGTGCGGATCGCTCCAGCTGACCTTGAGCAGATGGCGGCCCACTTGTTCCAGCCATTCGGGCTCGATGCGCGCCAGCGTGCGCGCGAACAGCCGGCTGGTCTCGACCAGCTCGGCCGCGACAATCCAGCGCCCGACCTTGCGCGCGATCAGCGAGCCCGGCCACAGGTGGAACTTGATGCCGCGCGCGCCCAGGTATTCGCGGCCCTTGCCGTCGCCATCCTCGATGCGGCAGCCGACATTGCCCAGCAGGCCGGTCAGCAGCGCCTTGTGCACCTGCTCATAGGTGGGCTCGCTGTCGTTCAGGCGCCAGCCCTGCTCGGTCACCGTGGTCAGCAGCTGCGAATGCACGTCGCGCCACTCGCGCAGCCGCAGCTGCGACAGGAAGTGGGCGCGGCACTGGTCCTGCAGCTGGCGGTTGGACTTCTTGTGCGCGACCGCGTCCTCGAACCACTTCCACAGCTTGACCCAGCCCAGGAACTCGGACTTCTCGTCCATGAACTTGCGATGCGCCTGGTCGGCCGCTTCCTGCGCCTCCTGCGGGCGGTCGCGCGGGTCCTGTACTGACAGCGCACTGGCGATGACCAGCACCTCGCGCAAGCACTGGTGCTCGCGCGCGGCCAGGATCATGCGCGCCACGCGCGGGTCCAGCGGCAGCTTGGCCAGCTGGCGCCCGGTGCCGGTAAGCTGGTTGGCGTCGTCGACCGCGCCCAGTTCCTGCAGCAGCTGATAGCCGTCGGCCACGGCGCGGCCCAGCGGCGGCTCGATAAACGGGAACGACTCGATCTCGGTCAGCCGCAGCGCCTTCATGCGCAGGATCACCGCGGCCAGCGACGAGCGCAGGATCTCGGGATCGGTGAAGCGCGGGCGCCCCGTGAAATCGGACTCCTCATACAGCCGGATGCACACGCCGTTAGCAACCCGGCCGCAACGGCCGGCGCGCTGGTTGGCAGCGGCCTGCGAGATCGACTCGACCTGCAGTTGCTCGACCTTGTTGCGGTACGAGTAGCGCTTGACCCGCGCCAGCCCGGTATCGACCACGTAGCGGATGCCCGGCACCGTCAGCGAGGTTTCGGCGACGTTGGTCGCCAGCACGATGCGCCGTGCGTTGGACGGCTTGAACACCCGCTCCTGCTCCTGCACCGACAGCCGCGCAAACAGCGGCAGGATCTCGGTATGCGGCGGGTGGTGCTTGCGCAGCGCCTCGGCGGCTTCGCGGATCTCGCGCTCGCCGGGCAGGAAGACCAGCACATCGCCCGGACCGACGCGGCACAGCTCGTCGACGGCCTCGACAATGCCGTCGTACAGGTCGCGCTCGCGTGCCTGCGGGCTGCGCGGCGCGCCCGCGGGCACGTCCTCGGTGATCGGACGGTAGCGCACTTCCACCGGGTACAAGCGGCCGCTGACCTCGATCACCGGCGCCGGCTTGTCGCCCGCGGCGAAATGCTGGGCAAAGCGCTGGGCATCGATGGTGGCCGAGGTGATGATCACCTTCAGGTCCGGGCGCTTCGGCAGGATCTGGCGCAGGTAGCCGATCAGGAAGTCGATGTTCAGGCTGCGCTCGTGCGCCTCATCGATGATCAGCGTGTCGTAGGCGCGCAGCAGCGGATCGTTCTGGGTCTCGGCCAGCAGGATGCCGTCGGTCATCAGCTTGACCGACGCCCCCGACGACATGGTGTCGTTGAAACGCACCTGGTAGCCCACGTGCTCGCCCAGCGGCGTGCCGATTTCCTGCGCGATGCGCTTGGCGGTCGAGGTGGCGGCGATGCGCCGCGGCTGGGTGTGGCCGATCAGCCCCCCACCCTCGCGCCCCGGACCGCGCCCGATCGACAGGCAGATCTTGGGCAGCTGGGTGGTCTTGCCCGAGCCGGTCTCGCCCGAGACGATCACCACCTGGTTGGCCAGCAGCGCCGCGGCGATCTCGTCGCGGCGGCCGGAGACCGGCAGGGCCTCCGGGAAGGTGATGGGCGGCAGCGGGTTGACCGGCCTTGGCGCACGCGGCGGCCGCGGCTCGCGGGGACCGCGTGGCGGGCGCTGCCCGGCTTCACCGGCCGGCCGGGCAGCAGCGGGCTGCGCACGGACCTCCGGCTTCCTGACCGGGCCTGGGGCCGGCCGGGACTGGGTTGGGGAGGCGGACTGACCGGCACCGGCGCGCTGGCTCGGCGCGGCGGGTGGTTTGGGCTTGACGGGGCGTTGTTCTGACATTGGCCGGGATTATAATCCGCGGCATGAACGCCAGAACCGACGCGCCGCAGACGGCGCCTGCCTCCTCACCCGCCGCCCCCGTGCCGGCGGAGCCGCCTGCGGCTGAATTCCCCGCGCCTGCCCCGGCCTCCCCCGTGCCCGCCGCCCCGGCGCCCACGACGGCCGAGCCCGAGCGCAGCGGCCCCGACCACCAGCAGTTCGTCGACTGGCTGCGCATGGTGGCGCCGTATATCCATGCCTTCCGCGGCAAGACCTTCGTGATCGCCTTCGCCGGCGAGCTGGTCAAGTCGGGCGTGCTCAATGCGCTGGTCAACGACGTCGCGCTGCTGCACGCCATGGGCATGCAGATCGTGCTGGTGCACGGCTCGCGCCCGCAGGTGGAAGAACAGCTGGCGCTGCGCCATGTCGAGTCACAGTTCGTCGATGGCGTGCGCGTCACCGACAACGCCGCGCTCGAATGCGCCAAGGAAGCCGCCGGCGAGCTGCGCCTGGATATCGAGGCCGCCTTCAGCCAGGGCCTGCCCAATACGCCGATGGCCGGCGCCCAGCTGTCGGTGATCTCCGGCAACTTCGTGACTGCCCGCCCGGTCGGCATCGTCAACGGCACCGACTACCAGCACACCGGCCTGGTGCGCAAGATCGACGCCGAGTCCGTGCGCATGTCGCTGTCGCACGGCAAGGTGGTGCTGCTGTCGCCGCTGGGCTTCTCGCCCACCGGCCAGGCCTTCAACCTGTCGATGGAAGACGTGGCCAGCGCTACGGCCACCGCGCTCAAGGCCGACAAGCTGATCTTCATCACCGAGGTGCCGGGCGTGCCCGACCCGGTCGGCAAGATGATGCAGGAAATGTCGCTGCGCACCGCGGTGGAGCGCCTGCAGAACAAGCACCTGCCGCCGGACGTGGCCAACTACCTGCAGCACCTAGTCAAGGCGCTCAAGGGCGGCGTGCCGCGTGCGCACCTGATCCCCTATTCGCTCGACGGCGCGGTGCTGCTGGAACTGTTCCTGCACGACGGCGTCGGCACCATGCTGTCCGACACCGACCTCGAAAGCCTGCGCGAAGCCACGCTCGACGACGTCGGCGGCATCGTCCAGCTGATCGCCCCGCTGGAGCAGGACGGCACGCTGGTGCCGCGCGGACGCCACCTGATCGAACGCGATATCTCCAACTTCTCGGTGATCGAGCACGACGGCGTGCTGTTCGGCTGCGCGGCGCTCTACGATTACCCGCGCGAGAACATGGGCGAGATGGCCTGCCTGACGGTATCGCAGGAAGCCCAGGGCACCGGCGACGGCGAGCGCCTGCTCAAGCGCATCGAGCGCCGCGCCCGCGCGCTCGGCCTGGAGAAGCTGTTCGTGCTCACCACCCGGACCGAACACTGGTTCCTGAAGCGCGGTTTCGTCCACGCCAACGTCGACGACCTGCCCGAGGACAAGCGCAAGCTCTACAACTGGCAGCGCAAGTCCATGGTGCTGATGAAAAAGCTGTGACGCCGTAGGGGCAATCGCCGCCGCGCCGCGGCTGGCGGCCCCGCTTGGCTACAATAGCGCCAGCGCCTCAGCACCTGACAAACAAACCAAGGAGTCCCCATGGCCCGCATGGTCCAATGCATCAAGCTGAACAAGGAAGCCGAAGGCCTCGACTTCCCGCCGCTGCCCGGCGAACTGGGCAAGAAGATCTGGCAAAGCGTGTCGAAGGAAGCCTGGGCTGGCTGGCTCAAGCACCAGACCATGCTGATCAACGAAAACCGCCTGAACATGGCCGATGCGCGCGCGCGCCAGTACCTGCTCAAGCAGACCGAAAAGTACTTCTTCGGCGAAGGCGCCGACCAGGCCCAGGGCTACGTGCCGCCGCAGTCCTGAACCGGACCGACAAATGACAAAAGGGGTGCCTCAGGCACCCCTTTTTGCTTGGCAGCGGACGACTCTGCTCAGTAGTCCGTGCGCTGCACGCCGTCGCCGGTGCCCAGCAACAGCACATCCGCGCCGCGCAGTGCGAACAGGCCCACCGTGACCACGCCCGGCACCTGGTTGACGGCCTGCTCCAGGCCGCGCGGGTCTTCGATCTTCAGGCCGACCACGTCCAGGATCACATTGCCGTTGTCGGTCTTGTAGATGCCGCCTTCCTTGGTCATGCGCAGGCGCGGCTGGCCACCCAGGGCCTGCAGCTTGCGCGCCACCGCGGCACGTGCCATCGGAATCACCTCGACCGGCAGCGGGAAGGTGCCCATGGTCTGGACCAGCTTGCTGCCGTCGGCGATGCAGACAAAGCGCTTCGCGACCGAGGCCACGATCTTCTCGCGCGTGAGCGCCCCGCCGCCGCCCTTGATCATGGCGCCGCTGGCGTCGATCTCGTCGGCGCCGTCGACATACACCGGGATCTCGTCGACTTCGTTCAGGTCCAGCACTTTGAAGCCGTGCTGCTGCAGGCGGCGCGTGGACGCCTCGGAACTCGACACAGCACCGGCGAAGCGCGCCTTGAATGCCGCCACGGCGTCAATGAAGAGATTGGCGGTGGAGCCCGTGCCCACGCCGAGCACCGCCCCTTCGGGCACTTCCTGCTTCACGTAGTCGGCGGCAGCTTGCGCGACCAGCGCCTTGAGTTCATCCTGAGTCATGACAACAGCCAGATTGCGTTGGGGGAAACGCGTAGTGTAGCGGATTGCGGCGGCAGGTCACGCGGGCGACGGTACAATGGACCGAACCGGGTGCCGTACGCGCACCCCTGATGCCCGCGAACGATTTTGCAGACGCTCAAGCAGACGACCAAGCGACCATGAACCAGCTCGAACAACTCAGGCAATTCACCACGGTAGTGGCCGATACCGGCGACTTCCAGCTGATGAAGCAGTACACCCCGCAGGACGCGACCACCAATCCGTCGCTGATCCTGAAGGCCGTGCAAAAGCCCGAATACCGGCACCTGCTGGAGAAGGCGGTGCAGGACCACCACGGCAACGGCGGCGTCGACGCGGTGATGGACGAAGTGCTGATCGCCTTCGGCTGCGAGATCCTGGCGATCGTGCCGGGCCGCGTCTCGACCGAAGTCGATGCGCGCCTGTCCTTCGACACCGAGGCCAGCGTGGCCAAGGCGCGCCACCTGATCCAGCTGTACGAGCAGCGCGGCATCGCGCGCGAGCGCGTGCTGATCAAGATTGCCTCCACCTGGGAAGGCATCCGCGCGGCCGAGATCCTGCAGCGCGACGGCATCCGCTGCAACATGACGCTGCTGTTCTCGCTGGTGCAGGCGGTGGCGTGCGCCGAGGCCGGCGCGCAGCTGATCTCGCCCTTCGTCGGCCGCATCTTCGATTGGTACAAGAAGCAGGCCGGCGAGCAATGGGACGCGGCCGCCAATGGCGGCGACAACGACCCCGGCGTGCGCTCGGTGCGCCAGATCTATGACTACTACAAGAAGTTCGGCTACCCGACCGAGGTGATGGGCGCCAGCTTCCGCAGCACCGCGCAGATCCTGTCGCTGGCCGGCTGCGACCTGCTGACCATCAGCCCCGAGCTGCTCGAGCAACTGGCCGCCGGCCAGGGTCCGGTGACGCACAAGCTGTCGGTGGACCAGGCCCAGGCCGCCAATATCGCCCGCATCGCGGCCGACGAGGCGTCCTTCCGCTGGCAGCTGAATGAGGATGCGATGGCGACGGAAAAGCTTGCCGAAGGCATCCGCCTGTTTGCGGCGGATGCGGTCAAGCTGGAGAAGCTGATCGGCGAAATTGCGAAGTAAGGATGGCCCGGGCGGCAACGCCCGGATCCAGGCTCAGCCGGCCGCGGGTGCCGGCTGCGGCCACAGCAATGGCAGACATGCCCCTGCCGCGGCAGACAGCACGATATCCGCGGTCTGGTCCAGCGCCGACGGCTGCGGATTGACCACGATCACTGGCGCGCCATGCTCGCGCGCCAGGCCCGGCAGCCCCGCCGCCGGATAGACCAGCCCCGAGGTGCCGACCACCAGGCACAGGTCGCAGTTCTGCGCCGCATGCTCGGCGCGGTAGCGCGCCACGCGCGGCAGGTCCTCACCGAACCACACCACGCCCGGACGCATCAGCGCGCCGCACAGGTTGCAGCGCGGCGGCATGCCGGGCAGCGCGGTCGCCTCGTTGCAGCGTCCGCACCCGTCCAGCCATTTGTTGGCGAACAGGTTCCCATGCAGTTCGATCACGCCCGCGCTGCCGGCGCGCTGGTGCAGGCCGTCCACGTTCTGCGTGACCAGCGTGAAAGGCTTCTGCGCAGCCAGCGCGACCAGCGCAAAGTGCGCCGGGTTGGGATGCACGGCTGCGACCAGCTCGCGCCGGTGCAGGTACCACTCCCAGACCAGCGCCGGCTGGCGGCGGTAGGCGTCCTCGCTGGCCAGCTCTTCCGGGTCGAACTGTTCCCACAGCCCGGTCATTGCGTCGCGGAAGGTCGGCACGCCGGATTCGGCGGAAATGCCGGCGCCGGTCAGCACGAAGATATTGCCGGCGGCCGCGATCAGCCGGCGTGCGTCCTCAAGCCCCGGCATTTCAAGGAGACCGGAATCAGCGGCCATGGACTTATCGCGGCAGGCGCCGCTGGCGCACGGCTTCGTACAGGCATACGCCGCTGGCGACCGAGACGTTCAGGCTTTCCACGCCACCCGCCATCGGGATGCCGACCAGATCGTCGCAGGTTTCGCGCGTCAGGCGGCGCATGCCCTCGCCTTCGGCGCCCATCACGATCGCGGTCGGACCCTTGAAGTCGATGTCATACAGCGACTTTTCAGTGCCGTCGGCAGTGCCGACGACCCAGATGCCGCGTTCCTGCAGTTCACGCAGGGTGCGGGCCAGATTGGTGACGGTGATGTAGGGCACGGTCTCGGCGGCGCCGCTGGCGACCTTGGCCACGGTGGCATTGAGGCCGACGCTGCGGTCCTTGGGGGCGATCACGGCATGCGCGCCGGCGCCGTCGGCCACGCGCAGGCAGGCGCCCAGGTTGTGGGGGTCGGTGACGCCGTCCAGCACCAGCAGCAGCGGCGTGCCTTCGATGCCGTCGAGCAGTTCATCCAGGTTCAGCGCCAGTGCCACGTCTTCGGCACGTGCCACCACGCCCTGGTGGCGGTCGGTGCCGGCCATGCCGCGCAGGCGCTCGGCATCGACCGGATGCAGGCGCACGCCCAGGCTTTCGGCCAGGCGCACGAAGTCCTGCATGCGCCGGTCGCGGCGCGCGGATTCGATATAGACATCGGTCACGCCCTTGGCATCTTGGCGCAGGCGTGCGGTGACGGCGTGAAAGCCGATCAGGAGTTTGTTTTTAGCCATGGCGCGATTGTACTCGCCCTCTCGCCCCCCGCAGCCCGCCGGGGGGGGGGGGGGGGGCGGCGGCAGGGCGGCCGCCACAGGCTTCAGCGCTTGCGCGGGGTGCGCGGGCTCTTGGCCGGCGTCTTGCCCGCCGGCTTGGCCTGGTGCGACTTGGAGGCCGGCTTGCGCGGCTTCTCCAGGTGCGAGGGCTTGGGCTTGGCCGCGCGCTTGGCCGGCTTGCCGCCGGTCTTCACGTGCGGCCTGAGCGGCGTGATCACCGCCTCGAACACCGGCTGCTCCTCGATCACGCGGTCCAGCGTCTCGTCGAACGATTCCTCCGGCTTGGACGAGCCGCCCAGCAGCGCCGCTAGCTGGCGGCCCTTCTTGCGCGCCGGCACCGCATGGGCGGCGGGCACGCGCGGCTGTGTTTCGGTGCCCCCCGCGCGGGCGCGCAGGGTTTTCGCCGACGGCTCCTGCACCAGGCGGAAGTCGATCTTGCGCGCATCCAGGTCCACGCGCGACACCTGCACGCGCACGCGGTCGGTCAGGCGGTAGCGGATGCCGGTGCGCTCGCCGCGCAGTTCGTTGCGGGCCTCGTCGTACTGGAAGTAGTCGCTGCCCAGCTCGGTCACGTGGACCAGGCCTTCCACATACAGCTCGTCGAGCTGCACGAAGATGCCGAACGAGGTCACGGCGCTGATGGTGCCGGCGTAGTCGCTGCCCAGCTTGTCGCGCATGAAGTAGCACTTGAGCCAGGCCTCGACATCGCGCGAAGCCTCGTCCGCGCGGCGCTCATTGGCCGAGCAGTGCAGGCCGAGCTCGTCCCAGATGGCCTCGTTGCGCCTGGCGCGCGCCGCGGTCAGTTCTGCCTTCTGCTCGGCGTCCTTGGCCTGCAGCCGGCGCGCCTTGGGCGAGATCGCGGTATTCAGCTCGGTCCCGTGCGCAAACGCCGGCTGGTACTTGGTATGTGCCAGCACCGCCTTGATCGCGCGGTGCACCAGCAGGTCGGGGTAGCGGCGGATCGGGCTGGTGAAGTGCGCGTAGGCCTCGTACGACAGGCCGAAGTGGCCGATATTGTCCGGGCTGTAGACCGCCTGCTGCATCGAGCGCAGCAGCATGGTCTGCAGCATCGGCGCGTCGGGACGGGACTTGATCTTGTCCATCACCTCGGCATAGTCCGATGCCTGCGGCTTGTCGCCGCCGCCCAGCGACAGGCCGGCGGTGCGCAGGAAGTCGCGCAGGTTCTTCAGCTTCTCTTCGCTGGGGCCCGCGTGGATGCGGTACAGCGCCGGGTGCTTGAAGCGCTCGAGGAAGTCGGCCGCGCAGACGTTAGCGGTCAGCATGCACTCCTCGATCAGGCGGTGCGCATCGTTGCGCGTGCGCGGCAGGATCTGCTCGATCTTGCCCTGCGCGTTGCAGACGATATAGGTCTCGGTGGTGTCGAAGTCGATCGCACCGCGCGCGCGCCGCGCCTTGAGCAGGACCTGGAACAGCTCATACAGGTTCTGCAGGTGCGGCACCAGCTCGCCGCGCTTGTGCGCCTCGGGGCCCTTGGTGTTGGACAGCACCGACCAGACCTCGTTGTAGGTCAGGCGCGCGGTCGAATGCATCACGGCCGGGTAGAACTGGTAGCCCTTGAGCTCGCCCTTGGCGGTGATCACGGCATCGCACACCATGCACAGCCGGTCCACGTGCGGATTGAGCGAGCACAGCCCGTTGGACAGCTTCTCCGGCAGCATCGGGATCACGCGGCGCGGGAAGTAGACCGAGGTGGCCCGGTCCAGCGCATCCGCATCCAGCGGCGTGCCGGGGCGCACATAGTGCGACACGTCGGCGATCGCCACTATCAGGCGCCAGCCCTTGGCGCGGCCGATCTTGACCGGCTCGCAATAGACCGCATCGTCGAAGTCGCGTGCGTCTTCGCCGTCGATGGTCACCAGCGGGATGTCGCGCAGGTCGATGCGGTGGTCCAGGTCGGCCTGGCGCACCTCGTCGGGCAGCGCGGAGGCTTCCTGGGCAGCGGCCGGCGAGAACGCATGCGGCACGCCGTACTTGCGCACGGCAATCTCGATCTCCATGCCGGGATCGTCGATGTCGCCCAGCACCTCCACCACGCGGCCCACCGGCTGCACGTAGCGGTCGGGGAATTCGATCAGCTCGACGCTGACCACCTGTCCCACCCGTGCCTTGCCCTGCGCCTTGGGCGGGATCAGGATGTCCTGGCTGATGCGCTTGTCTTCAGGCGCCACCACCAGCACGCCGCCTTCACTGAGCAGACGGCCGATAACAAAACGGTTGGCGCGCTCGATGATCTCGACGATCTGCCCTTCGGGGCGCCCGCGCCGGTCGTAGCCCACCACGCGCACCTGCGCGCGGTCGTTGTGCATGGCCTTCTGCAGTTCGCGCTCGGGCAGGAAGATGTCGTCTTCGCCGTCGTCGCGGATCAGGAAGCCGAAGCCGTCGCGGTGGCCCTGCACCCGGCCGGTGACGAAGTTCGGCTGATGGGCCAGCTCATAGCGGCCCTTGCGGTTCAGCTCGATCTGGCCGTCGCGCTCCATGGCCGCCAGGCGCTTCTGGAAACCGTCATGCTCTTTGCGCGTGACGGAGAGGGCCTTGGCAATATCGCCGGCCGACTGGGGGGATCCCGACGTTCTCAACACGCCCAGGATTTCTTCCCGGCTGGGGATCGGATAGTTGTTCTGATTCAATTTTTTCTGGAAACTATTTGACAAAATTCTCGCGCTCTCTATAATGAGCGCTTCGGTTGTTTCGACACCTGCCCAGGTGGCGGAATTGGTAGACGCACTAGGTTCAGGTCCTAGCGGTGGCAACACTGTGGAGGTTCGAGTCCTCTCCTGGGCACCAGATCACCGGAAAACCCGCAGCGCTTTCAAGCCCTGCGGGTTTTTTGTTTTTGACGCCTGTTTCGCGCATCAGATCCGGCAACTTGCACTCCTTGCTTGGCGGCCATGCCGCGATGTCATACCTGCGAGCGTACGGGTTTTTCCCGTCCGTGAAACCGCGCACCGTACCCCGCGCGGCAGCCGAACCACAACGGTACGGCAATGTCGAGGAGTGTAACAGCTTCAGTGGCGATTCCGGCATTCCACCGGCCATTGGCTGCCACATCGGCGTATCACCTCCTTCCCTCCCGGTACTCCGGCCACTTTGCACCCTGCCCGTGCTTGACATGCCCGATCATGTGTAACTATCATGCTTTCACATTGCACCTGACATCCTGAGCACAAGCGTTGAGCACAAGCAGCCGGTTCGCCGTGGCGGTCCACATCCTTACCCTGCTCGCCAGTTCGGCTGAGCCGGTGCCCTCGTCGCTGATCGCCGGCAGCGTGGGCACCAACCCGGCGCTGATCCGGCGGCTGGTCGGCCAACTGGCTGAAGCCGGGCTAGTCGCGACCACCATGGGCAGCACCGGCGGCGCCACGCTGGCGCGACCGGCCGCGTCAATCACGCTGCTCGACGTGTTCCGCGTAGTGGAAACCACCGCGCTGATCACGCTGCACCAGAGCGCGCCCAACCCGGCCTGCCCGGTCGGGCGCGAGATCACCGGTGCGCTGCGCAAGGTCGCGGACCGTGCGCAGGCGGCCATGGACGACACCCTTGCCGGCATCACCATCGCCAGCATGCTCGCCGATGTCGAAGGCAGCAGCCAGCGCCGCAAGCGCTGAATTTTTTTGCCCCGATATGTAACCACAATGGTTTCATATCAACCTGACCGAAAGAAGGAGTGACCATGAAGATCGCAATCATCGGCGCCACCGGCCGCGTTGGCACGCGCCTGACCGACGAGGCCCTGCGCCGCGGCCACCAGGTGACCGCCATTGCGCGCCACGCCAGCAAACTGCCCGCACGCGACGGCGTGACCACCACGGACGTGGACGGCGCCGACATCGCCGCACTGGCTGCCGCCCTGGCAGGCAACGACATCGTCATCAGCACCGCGCGCTTCGCGCAACTGAACGCGCAGCAGGTGACCTCGGCCGTGCGCCAGGCCGGCGTGCCGCGCCTGCTGGTGGTGGGTGGTGCCGGCAGCCTCTATGTCGCGCCGGGGGTGCAGTTGGTCGACACCCCGAACTTCCCTGATGCCTACAAGCCCGAAGCCCTCGCAGGCCGCGACTTCCTCAACGCGCTGCGTGGGGAACAGCAGATCGACTGGACCTTCCTGTCGCCGTCGGCACTGTTCGAGCCGGGCGAGCGCACCGGCAAGTTCCGTGTTGGCGAGGAAACCCTGCTGAGCGACGCAGCAGGCAAGAGCTGGATCTCGATGGAAGACTATGCCATCGCGATGCTCGACGAGATCGAAAAGCCGGCGCATTCGCGCCAGCGTTTCACGGTCGGGTACTGAAGCCGCCCGCTGCCGTGCCCCGCGGGCACGGCTTTCAAAACGTGCGCGTTTAGCCGCGCGCGTCGTCATCCAGCAAGCTGGCGCGCTTGCCGCGCTTGAGCCAGGCGGCCAGGTTGTGCGGGCGCAGCGTGTCGTACTCTTCGAACGGCTGGTGGATCCAGGGGTTCGACTCCAGGAAGGTAACGTGGTAGTCCGGCTCGACCTTCGAGCACGCCTTGTACCACAGCACGGCCGAACGCACCTCGGTCACGGCCGGATAGCGCTCCTTCAGGTGGCGGCCCACGCGCTCCAGCGTGATGCCCGAATCCACCAGGTCGTCGACCAGCAGCACCCTGCCCGTCAGCTCGCCGCGGGTCATGGTGATGTACTGCGCGATGTCCAGGTTGCCCTGCTGCGTGCCCGCGGCCTCGCGGTAGCTGCTGGTGGCCAGGATGGCCAGCGGCACGTCGAAGATGCGCGACATCTGATCGCCCACGCGCAGCCCGCCGCGCGCCAGGCACAGGATCTTGTCGAACTTCCAGCCCGACTCATGCACGTTCAGCGACAGGCGTGCGATCAGGCGATGGTATTCGTCCCAGGAGACCCACAGGTTCTCGTCATCGTTCGTTGGCAGGTTCATCGTCTTACTCTTTGTATCTTCGGGTCGGTTGACCGATATGGCTCGGCCCGCTTGCGCGGGCCGATTTATTTCTGGCGGGCCGCAGCGCTCGTGGCGCCGCTGCCTTGTGTGGTGTGCTGCTGCCGGGTCAGGCCTGGTACGGATGACGCAGCAGGATGGTCTCGTCGCGGTCCGGGCCGGTCGAGATCATGTCGATCGGAATGCCGACCACTTCTTCCACGCGCTTCAGGTAGACGCGGGCCTGCTCGGGCAGCGCGTCCCACGTCTTCACGCCGAAGGTCGACTCGTTCCAGCCGGGGAATTCCTCGTAGACCGGCACGCAGCGCGCCACGGCGTCAGAGCCGCGCGGCAGGATGTCGACGGTCTTGCCGTCGAGCTCGTAGCCCACGCACAGCTTGATGGTTTCCAGGCCATCGAGCACGTCCAGCTTGGTCATGCACAGGCCGGACACGCCGTTGATCTGCACCGAGCGCTTGAGCGCGGCGGCGTCCAGCCAGCCGGTGCGGCGCGGACGGCCGGTGACCGAACCGAATTCCTTGCCGACGTTGGCCAGGCGCACGCCGACCGGGTCCTGGCGCGACGGGTTGTCGTTGTCGTACAGCTCGCTCGGGAACGGGCCCGCGCCCACGCGCGTGCAGTAGGCCTTGGTGATGCCAAGGATGTAGTTCAGGCGGCCCGGGCCGACGCCGGCGCCCGCTGCGGCCGCACCGGCCACGCAGTTGCTCGAGGTCACGAACGGATAGGTGCCGTGGTCCACGTCCAGCAGCGTGCCTTGCGCGCCTTCGAACATCAGGTTGCCGCCGGCGGCATTGACCGCGTACAGCTCGGCCGACACGTCGGCCACCATCGGCGCGAGGCGCGGCGCGTAGGCCAGCGCTTCGTCCAGGGTCTGCTGGAAGTCCACGGCTTCGGCGCCCAGATACTGGGTCAGCATGAAGTTGTGGTAGTCCAGGTTCTCGCGCAGGCGTTCGGCGAACTGCTGCGGATCGAACAGGTCCTGCACGCGCAGCGCGCGGCGGGCCACCTTGTCTTCATAGGCCGGGCCGATGCCGCGGCCGGTGGTGCCGATCTTGGCGGCGCCACGGCGGGCTTCGCGCGCCTTGTCGATGGCAACGTGGTACGGCAGGATCAGCGTGGCGGCCTCGGAAATGCGCAGGCGGTTCTGCACCTGCAGGCCGGCGCTTTCGAGTTCTTCGATTTCACGGAACAAAGCTTCGGGCGACAGCACCACACCGTTGCCGATGTAGCAGACCGTGCCGTCGCGCATGATCCCGGACGGGATCAGGCGGAGAATGGTCTTCTTGCCACCGATGATCAGCGTGTGGCCAGCGTTGTGGCCACCCTGGAACCGCACCACGCCCTTTGCCTGGTCGGTAAGCCAATCGACGATTTTTCCTTTGCCTTCGTCACCCCATTGGGTGCCGATCACGACGACATTGCGTCCCTGGCCTACTGCGGATGCGGACATATTGCTTTGGTCAATAGGTTAAAAACGTATTCTACTCTTGTTGCCGGGCGATTCTCGATTTTTGGGCACGCCCGGCGCGCGAGCGTCAGCGCGGCACCACGGCCCAGCCGGCGTCCTGGCGCACCAGCTGCCGGTCGCAGTTGAATTCATCGAGCTCGTGGGTATGGCCGGGCAGCGACTGGATCACGATCTCGCCGGCCGCGCGCAGCGCGGAAATCGCGGCCCGGAGTGCCGGATCCGCATCCCAGGGCGCAAAAATCGCCTGGGCGCGCACTTCCACGGGCGACAGCGCCGCCACTTCACGCAGGTCCAGCGAAAAACCCGTGGCCGGGCGCGCACGGCCGAAGGCCTCGCCCACCTTGTCGTAACGGCCGCCACGCGCCACGTAGTTGGGCAGGCCGGCAACATAGGCCGCGAACATCACGCCGCTGTGATAGTGGTAACCGCGCAAATCCGACAGGTCGATATTCACGCTGGCACCGCGCACCTGCACCGCCAGTGCCGCCAGCTCATCCAGCGCGCGGCCGATGGCCGGGCTGGCCGGCAGCGTTGCGCGGGCGCGCTCGATCACGTCCACGCCGCCGTACAGCGTCGGCAGCGCCAGCAGCGCATCGCGCTCGGTCTGAGGCATGCCTACGGTCAGTTCGCGCAGGGCCGGCACGTCCTTGGTTTCCAGCGCGGCAAAGAGCGCGTCCTCGATCTTGCGGATCGACGGCAGGCCCGCCAGCAGCGCTTCCAGGATGCCGGCATGGCACAGGTCGATGCGGACATCGGACAGCCCGGCCGCCTGCAGCGCGGCCAGCATCAGGTCCTGGATCTCGACGTCGGCTTCCAGGCCGGCATGGCCATAGATCTCGGCGCCGATCTGGATCGGCTCGCGCGTGGCGTGGAAACCCGCCGGGCGCGCATGCAGCACGTTGCCCGCGTAGCACAGGCGGGTCACGCCCGGGCGGTTCAGCAGGTGCGCGTCGATGCGCGCGACCTGCGGCGTGATATCGGCACGCAGGCCCATGGTGCGGCCCGACAGCTGGTCCACCAGCTTGAGCGTGCGCAGGTCCAGGTCATGGCCGGTCCCGGTCAGCAGCGACTCCAGGTATTCCAGCATCGGCGGCATCACCATCTCATAGCCGTAGGTGCGGAACAGGTCCAGCATGCGGCGGCGCAGTTCTTCGATCTTGCGCGCTTCCGACGGCAGCACGTCGGCAATGTTTTCTGGCAGCAGCCAATGGTTGGACATAGTGAATCTCTTCTCAGTCAATCTCTTCTCAGTCATTCGGCCCACCTCGCGAGGCAATGCCCCCAAGGCACCCGCGCTTGACCAGGAACTTCATTGCAGGCGCCGCGCGCCCGCGCCATCACTCAGCGAGGATGGCTCCAGCCGGACAAAACCCCGGCAAGCCGGGGTTTCGTCAATTCGCCACACGGACAAGCGACGGTGCTAGCGCTTGCCTCCGGATCCGCCCGAGGCGGCCGCGGCGGCACCGCCGCTGGAACGCATGTAGCGGAAGAACTCGGAGTTGGGCTCAAGCACCAGCACGTCGCGCTTGTCGCGGAAGGTGTTGCGGTAAGCCTCCATGCTGCGCCAGAACTGCGCGAACTGCGGATCGCGGCCAAACGAGTCGGCATAGATCTGCGAGGCCTTGGCATCGCCCTGGCCCTTGATCACCTGGGCGTCGCGATAGGCCTCGGCCAGCACCACTTCGCGCTGGCGGTCGGCATCGGCGCGGATCTTCTCGCCCTCGGCGGCACCGGTGGAGCGCAGCTCGTTGGCCACGCGCTTGCGCTCGGCCTCCATGCGGCGGTACACCGATTCGCTGATCGCGGGCAGCAGGTCAACGCGCTTGAGGCGCACGTCCAGGATCTCGACGCCGACCGACTTGGCATATTCAGCCATGCCGTTGCGGATGGCCTGCATCACCTGCTCGCGCTCGCCGGCGACCACGTCGGCCACGGTGCGCTTGCCGAACTCCTCGCGCGCCACCGAGTCGATGCGCTGGGTCATGCGGTCCTGCGCGCCACGCAGGTTGCCGCCGAAGGCGACGAAGAACTTGCGCGGATCGGTGATGCGCCATTTGACGAACCAGTCCACCACCATGCTCTTCTTCTCGGCGGTCAGGAAACGCTCGCTGGCGGCCCCGTCGATAGTCTGCAGGCGGCGGTCCATGAACACCACGTTCTGGAACGGCGGCGGCAGCTTGAAGTGCAAGCCGGGCTCGCGCACCACCTGCTTGATCTCGCCGAAGGCGAACACCACGGCGTACTGGCGCTGGTCGACCACGAACAGCATGGACGAGACCACGGCCAGCAGGATGAAAAAGCCAATCGTGAAGGAAATCAGTCGGTTCATGACGGTCTCCTCAGCGCGAGTCGCGGTCGCGGTTGCGCAGCGCTTCGCGCGAACGGGCGTCCGTCGACGCATCCGGCGCGGGCGCCGGGCTTGCCGCACCCGGTTGGCCCGGCTGCGGCACTGCGCGGCCATCGGCCTGCGCCATCAGCTTGTCCAGCGGCAGGTAGAGAAGATTGTTGCCCTGGCGCGCGTCCACCAGCACCTTGGTCGAATTGCTGTAGATCTGCTGCATGGTTTCCAGATAGATGCGGTCGCGCGTCACCTGCGGCGCCTTGGCGTATTCGGTCTGCACCGAACGGAAGCGCGAGGCATCACCCTCGGCCTGCGCCACCACGCGGGAGCGGTAGGCTTCGGACTCTTCCTTCAGGCGCGCCGCGGTACCCTTGGCGCGCGGGAGGATGTCATTGGCATAGGCCTGGCCTTCGCTGATCGCGCGCTCGCGGTCCTGGCTGGCCTTGTTGACGTCGTCGAACGCGGCCTGCACCTGCTCGGGCGGCTGCACGCTCTGCACGTTCACGGACAGCACGCGGATGCCGGTCTTGTACGCCGTCAGGATGGCCTGGATCGACTTGGCCAGTTGCTGCGCGATCTGTTCGCGGCTCTCGTACAGCACCGCGTCCATCTTGTTGCGGCCGACGATCTCGCGCACCGAGGTCTCGGCAGCCTGCGTCACCAGCTCTTCATCGCCACCGCGGTCGGTCTTGTTGAAGAACAGGAACTCGCTGGCGTCCTGGATCACGTACTGCACGGTAAAGCGCACGTCGATGATGTTCTCGTCCTGCGTCAGCATTGACGAGTCCTTCAGGTTGCTGTCCTTGATCGAGGTGGAGCGCCCCACCTCGACCGAACGCACGGCCGACAGGTTGACGATCTCGGCCGACTGGACCGGCCAAGGCATGCGCCAGTTGATGCCGGGGCCGGCTGCGTACTTGAACTTGCCGAACTGCAGGATCACCGCGGTCTGGCCCTCCTGCACCATGAAGAAGCCGCTGGCCAGCCAGATGCCGACCACGGCCGCCACGATCACGCCGGCGCCCACGCCCGAGCCCTTGCCCGGCGTGCGCGGGCCGCCGAAGCCCTGGTTGCCGCCACCGCCGTTGTCCTTGCGGCCGAGCAGGCCGCTCAGGCGGCGGTTGAAGTCGCGCCACAGCTCGTCCAGGTCGGGCGGGCCGCCGTCCTGCTGCGGGCGCTGGTTCTGCTGGCGGTTGTCGTCGCGACCGTCCTTCTTGTCGTCGTCCTGACCGTTGCGACCCCAGCGCGGATCGTTCAGCGAGAAGATGGCGCGCAGGCGCTGCCAGCCCGCGCGCAGCGCGAAGCGGCCGCCTGGTGTCAGGCTCGAATCAGCATTCCGGGGAAACTGGGGCATGAAGTGCACGGGTCCGGGGAAGTTTGTAACAGGGGGATTCTAGCAGTCATCCGCGCCACTTTTGGCCAATTCGCGCAATCCCGGCAGCAATCGCACCGGGATTGGGCAGAACGGCCGGAGGACTGGCGGCGAACTGACGGCAACTTGACAGGCTACAGCCTGCCCGAATCCCCCGCGTCGGCGTCGTCGCTGCCGTCAGCCACGCCGCCATCATCTGCACTGTCATCATCGCCGCCATCGCCGTACTGCGGCACGTCGGCCAGGCGCGGGTCATAGGGCTGCGGCTCGGGCGGGCGGCTGGCCAGCCATTGCGCCACCTCGACCACGGCCTCGCGCAGCACATCCAGGCCCATCCCCTCGCGCGCGCTCACGAACACGCGGGTGGGGATGCCGTCCTCGTCGCGCTCCAGGCGCGGGCCCTGCTCCAACAGTTCGGGCGCGGCATCGATCTTGTTCATCACCACGATCTGCGGGATGTCCAGCGCGTTGATTTCCGCCAGCACGCGGTTGACCTGCTCGATCTGCTCGTGGCGCACCGGGCTCGATGCATCCACCACATGCAGCAGCAGGTCGGCATGCACGGTCTCGTCCAGCGTGGCGCGGAACGCCGCCACCAGTTGCGTGGGCAGGTCGCGGATAAAGCCGACCGTGTCGGACAGCACCACGTTGCCCAGCCCGTCCAGGAACAGCCGGCGCGAGGTGGTGTCGAGCGTGGCGAACAGTTGGTCGGCCGCATAGGCGCCAGCCTTGGTCAGCGCATTGAACAGCGTCGACTTGCCCGCGTTGGTATAGCCCACCAGCGAAATGCTGAGCGTGTCATTGCGCGCGCGGGCGCGCCGCTGCGTGCTGTGCTGGCGCTGCAGCCGCGACAGATCGGACTTGAGCCGCTTGGCGCGCTCGTCCAGCATGCGCCGGTCGAGCTCGAGCTGGCGCTCGCCGGGGCCACCGCGCATGCCGATGCCGCCCTTCTGCCGCTCCAGGTGGCTCCACGCGCGGACCAGCCGCGACGCCCGGTACTGGACCTGCGCCAGCTCCACCTGCACCTTGCCCACGTGGCTCTGCGCGCGCTGCCCGAAGATGTCCAGGATCAGGCCGGTGCGGTCGATCACGTGGCGGTTCAGGAAGCGTTCCAGGTTGCGCTGCTGTGCCGGGCTCAGGGCGTGGTTGAACACGACCACGTCGGCATCCAGGGCGTCGGCAGCCTCCTTCAGCTCCTCGGCCTTGCCCGAGCCGATGAACAGCGCCGGATCCGGCCGCGAGCGGCGGCCCGTCAGCGTATGCACCGGCAACGAGCCAGCGGTAGAGGTCAGCAGCGCCAGTTCGCTGAGGCTTTCCTGGAAATCATGCTTGCCAAAGTCGACGCCGACCAGAATGGCGCGCGAAGGGGCGGTATTGGAAGTGGCTCTGGGGTCCAAGGGAGGGCGCGAAAGCGCAGGGAAAAACGGGTTCAGGGGGAAGGCGGGCGG
>NZ_JFJW01000020.1:0-16210 GCF_000611125.1 Cupriavidus sp. SK-4 | reverse complement strand
GGGCCGCCGCATGATGCGGAACGTGGCGGCAGCGGCGGCGTTTGCAACCGCCGGGCCGCGCGGCACCGGGCGCGATGGCGCACCGGCGCCGGGCATCGGTGCGGCGCCGCGGGGCGCCCGCACGATGCCCGCAAGGAGATCAGGCCTCGGCGGCGTCATCCACGCGGAAATTGACCGCGCGCGCAGGAACGACAGTGGAAATCGCATGCTTGTAGACCATCTGCGTCACGGTGTTGCGCAGCAGGACGACATACTGGTCGAACGATTCGATATTGCCTTGCAGCTTGATGCCATTGACGAGGTAGATGGAAACCGGCACGTGCTCTTTGCGCAGCGCGTTCAGGAACGGGTCTTGTAGCAGTTGCCCTTTGTTGCTCATGGCACACTCCAAATTTATAGGTTTAGTGGTGAATGATGGGGATGGAAATCCCCGGTTCAAGTCAGTCGGCGCAAAAACGCGCCAGAAAAAAGATCAAAAACGGTACCAAGTCGGCGTCAATGCACAGGGAACCCCCTGCTACCGCAAATTTAGCCGCAGTTCCAAACGAACGCAAACGAAAACTTGCCCCGCCAGGGATCCGATTCCGGACTCAATCCTTCGAGTCCGCGTACGGATTTTTGTTCGTACGAAATTCGATGCGAAGAGGGGTGCCCTTGAGCTTGAATGCCGTACGGAAACGATTTTCCAGGTAGCGCCGGTAGGTTTCCGCAACGCCCGACAGCGCATTGCCGTGGATCACGATAATGGGCGGATTCGAGCCGCCCTGGTGCGCGTAGCGCAGCTTGGGCCGCGATGCGCCGACCCGCTTGGGCTGCTGGAATTCCACCGCTTCCTGCAGCACACGCGTGAGCTGCGGCGTCGGCAGCTTGACCATCGCCGCGGCGAACGCGTCGTCGACCGAACGCATCAGCGCGCCAATGCCGGTTCGCTCGCGCGCCGAGACAAAATGGAAATTCGCGAAGCTCAGGAATTGCAGCTTGCGTTCCAGGTCATGCTTGATGCGGTCGCGGGTATGGCCGTCGAGCCCATCCCATTTATTGACGCCCACCACCAGCGCGCGGCCCGACTCCACGATAAAGCCGGCGATATGCGCGTCCTGCTCGGAAATATCCTGTTGCGCATCGAGCAGCAGGATCACCACGTTGGCATCGGCGATCGACTGCAGCGTCTTGACCACCGAGAACTTCTCGATCGCCTCGAACACCTTGCCGCGCCGGCGCAAGCCCGCGGTGTCGATCAGCGTGTAGGGCTTGCCGCCGCGCTCGAACTCCACGTAGATGGCATCCCGAGTCGTGCCGGGCATGTCGAACGCGATCACGCGCTCTTCACCGATCAGCGTGTTGACCAGCGTGGATTTCCCCACATTGGGGCGCCCGACGATGGCAATCTTGACGCCCTTGCCTTCGTCCGAAATCTCTTCGGCCAGTTCGGGGCGCTCCTGGACCGCGAGCTCGATGGCCTCGTCGACCAGTTCGCTCACGCCATCGCCGTGGGCAGCGGAGATCGCGTACGGATCGCCCATGCCCAGCTCATAGAAATCGGCCGCCACCGAGGTGTACTTCATGCCCTCGGCCTTGTTGACCGCCAGCATGATGCGCCGGCCGGTCTTGCGCAGGTAGTCGGCAATGGCGCGGTCCTGCGGCGCCAGGCCCAGGCGGCCGTCGACGATGAAGATCACCACGTCGGCCTCGACCACGGCCTGCTTGGTCTGCTTGGCCATCTCGGCGACGATGCCTTCCTTGACCACCGGCTCAAAGCCGCCGGTATCGATGGCAATGAACGGACGTTCGCCGATGCGCCCTTCCCCGTAATGGCGGTCGCGCGTCAGGCCCGGCAGGTCGGCGACAAGGGCGTCGCGCGATCGGGTCATGCGGTTGAATAGCGTCGACTTCCCTACATTGGGGCGGCCGACTAATGCGATAACTGGTTTCATGCAATAAACGGAAACGGGGGCCGGCAACTGCCGCCCCCCGGTAACTCCGGAGTCAATGGATCCGACGGCACGCCACGCCACCTGGGCGCGGTCTGCCGCTTGTCCTGTCGGGCGCGGCGCCGGGTCAACGGACCCGCTGCAATTGCCGCGCTAAGGATCATGCTACCGGATTCGGCGCTGGCCGTACCGACAGGTGTACGGCAGCGCGCATTGGATACCTGTCAGCCAGGCTGGAAACCGTAGACGTCGCCGTCGCGGGTCTGGATTACCATGGTCTGCCCCGCCACCACGGGCGCGGCGGTGATGGCACTGCCATCGGTCTTCATGCGTGCGATGACCTGGCCGTCTTCGCGCGACAGGAAGTGTACATAACCTTCAAAGTCGCCCATTACCACCGAGCGGCCCAGGGCCAGCGGCGCGCCCAGGCGGCGGTTGCGCAGGTCGTTGTTCTTCCAGCGCTCGTTGCCGTTCTGGCGGTCGAAGGCATGCACGACCGACTGCTCGTCGCTGGCGTAAATCGCATTGTCATCCTGCGCCGGACCGCTCGGCGACGAGAAGTCCTTGCCCCACTGCGGCTGGCCGCTGGCCAGCTCCAGGCAAGCCACCCGGCCCTGGAAGGTGGTGGCGCACACCTGGCGCCCGCTCACCATCGGCAGGCCGGTGACGTCGTTCAGGCGCTCGATCTCCGACACGCCTTTCGGGTACGAGACCGCGCTCTCCCAGCGCAGCACGCCGTTGCCCGGCGTCAGCACGCCCAGCTTGCCGCCGGGAAAGCCCATCACGATGCCGTCGCCGGCAAACACCATCCCCATCGACGCGCGCAGGTTCAGCGGCGTCTGCGAACGCTGGTAGATCCAGCGGCGCTCGCCGGTCTCGGCATCCAGGCCGAATACGCGCGTGTCGGTGGTGCGCACCACCACCAGGCCGTTGCCGACCAGCGGCGCCGACAGCACCTCGCCGTTGACCTGCTTCTTCCAGATCTGCTTGCCGCTGGCGTCAAAGGCATAGATGGCGCCCTTCTCGCCGGCGACCGCCGTCACCGAGCCATCGCTGCCCGGGCCCGAGGTCAGGTCCAGGTCAGCCTTGGCCTTCCACAGCACGCGCCCGCTGGCGCCTTCCAACGCCATCACGTTGCCGTTGTTGGACGACACGTAGACGTTGTTGCCCGCCGCGGCCGGCTGCATCGAATAGGGGCCGCTCTTGCCCACGTCGGCCTTCCAGGCCTGGCGCACCGACAGCGTGCCCGAGACCGGCTTGAGCTCGGCGGGCGGGTGCTTGTTTTCCTTGCTGAACAGCGAGCAGCCGCCCAGTGTGGCCAGGCAGGCAACCGCCACCAGCGCACGGGTCATGGCGCGGGCGGGCTGGCGATGTACGGCACGGGAAAGCACTGACGTCATAGGGTTACGGTCCTGTTTATACGATCCGCTGGATATGCGGTGTTTGCACGCGTTCGGGAGCGGCCGGATCAGGCCGTGCCCAGCGCATCGAGCTTGAACTGGATGATCTGGCGCATCGCCGGCTCGTCCTGGCCCAGCTTGTCCAGCGCCTTGCGATAGGCCGTGCGCGCATCGTCGCGCTTGTCCTGCGCGGCGAGCAGGTCGCCGCGGCGGTCGGCATACAGCGCCACGAACGCTGCCGGCGGTTCATCCTTGAGCAGCGCCAGGCCCTTGTCGTAGGCCTTCTCATCGAGCAGCACGCCGGCCAGGCGCACGCGCGCCAGGTGCGAATACTCCTGGTCGCCATGGTCGATGGCCCATTGCAGCTGGCTCTTGGCCGCGGCCAGGTCGCCCGCATCGTACAGCACGCGGCCCGCGACCAGCGCACTCATCTGCCCATAGGCAGTGCGGCCGTACTTGTCTTCCAGGTCGGTCGCGGCGCGCTTGATGCGCTCGATGTCGCGCGCCTCGGCGGCCTTGAGCACCTGCTCATACAGCACGGCGGCCTCGCCGGCCTGCCTGCGTTCCCAGTACTTCCAGCCGTTCCAGCCGGCAAACGCCAGCAGCGCGACGATCAGCACCCAGGTCAGCGCATTGCCGTACTGGCGCCACCAGGCCTTCAGATTCTCAAGCTGTTCCTGTTCTTCTAGATCGTAAGCCATGTCGAGGCAATCACCTGCGTTGGGTTGGGTACTCGTGTACTGGGGTTTTCCGGCTGGCCAGCGCGCGATTTATTCGCTGGCGCCGACCATGGCGTCGATCAGGTAATCGACCAGGCCTTCGACCGGCACGGTGGCCTGCTGCCCACCGCTTTCGGCCTGCTCGCGCTGGCGAAGTTCCTTGACCTGGACCACGCCGGCGGCCACTTCGTCCTCGCCAATGATAACGGCATAGGCCGCGCCACTTGTGTCGGCGCGCTTCATCTGCGACTTGAAGCTGCCACCCTTGCCGTCGGGGCTGGCGTGCAGCACCACGTCCAGGCCCGCATCGCGCAGCCGTTCCGCGGCGATCATCGCCTGCTGCGCGGCGGCTTCGCCCTGGTGCACCAGGTAGACATCACAGCCCGCCGCGTCGGGCACCACGCCTTCTTCGCGGATCAGCTCGATGATGCGCTCGATGCCCATGGCCCAGCCGCACGCGGGCGCGGACTTCCCCCCCATCTGCGCGATCAGCGGATCATAGCGCCCGCCGCCGGCGATGGTGCCCTGCGCGCCCAGCTTGTCGGTGATCCACTCGAACACCGTCAGGTTGTAGTAGTCCAGGCCGCGCACCAGGCGCGGGTTGATCTTGAACGGGATGTTGTTGGCCTTGAGCAGGCGCTGCACGCCCTCGAAGTGCGCCAGCGACTCTTCGCCCAGGAAGTCGATCAGCTTGGGCGCGTTGGCCGCCATCTCCTGCAGCGCCGGGTTCTTGGTGTCCAGCACGCGCAGCGGGTTGGTGTACAGGCGGCGCTTGCTGTCGTCGTCCAGGATGTCCTGGAAGCCTTCCAGGTACTTGATCAGCTGTTCGCGGTGCGCGGCGCGTTCATGGGCCTGCCCCAGCGAATTGAGCTCCAGGCGCACGCCAACCAGGCCCAGGTCGTCCCACAGGCGCTGGCACATCAGGATGATTTCGGCATCCACGTCCGGGCCGGCAAAGCCCAGTGCCTCGGCGCCGAGCTGGTGGAACTGGCGGTAGCGGCCGCGCTGCGGGCGCTCGTGGCGGAACATCGGGCCGGTGTACCACAGGCGCTTGGGGCCGTCGTACAGCAGGTTGTGCTCGATGGTGGCGCGCACGGCCGCGGCAGTGCCTTCCGGGCGCAGCGTCAGCTGCTCGCCGTTGAGCGAATCGGTGAAGGAGTACATCTCCTTCTCGACGATGTCGGTGACCTCGCCGATGCCGCGCACGAACAGCTGCGTATGCTCGACGATCGGCGTGCGGATCTGCTGGTAGCCGTAGGCGCGCAGCATGGCGCGTGCGGCATTCTCGAAATGCTCCCACAGCGGCGCGTCCGCCGGCAGCATGTCGTTCATGCCCTTCACGCCCTGCAGGGCCTTGGCGGGGCGCACCTTCGGTTCGGTCTTGGCACCGCCTGCGGCGGCCACGTTCTCGGATTGCGTCATTCTGTTCTTGTCAGGCTGCTGGCACCCGGCCGGTCCGGCTCAGGCTGCCACTTCTTTGTCGGCCCGCGCAGCGCCCGGGCCGTAATGCGTGCGAACGTATTCGTCTACGATCGCCTGGAATTCTTCTGCAATGCGCTCGCCGCGCAGCGTCTTCACCTTGACGCCATCGACGAACACCGGCGCCGCCGGCGATTCACCCGAGCCCGGCAGCGAGATGCCGATGTTGGCGTGCTTGCTCTCGCCCGGGCCGTTGACGATGCAGCCCATCACGGCCACATCCATTTCCTCGACGCCCGGGTAGGCGGTCTTCCAGTGCGGCATCTGCTCGCGCAGGTAGGCCTGGATGCTGGACGCCAGTTCCTGGAACACCGTGCTGGTAGTGCGCCCGCAGCCCGGGCACGCAATCACCATCGGGGTGAAGTTGCGCATGCCCATGGTCTGCAGGATTTCCTGCCCCACGTACACCTCTTTCTCGCGCGGCGCGCCGGGTTCAGGCGTCAGCGAGATGCGGATGGTGTCGCCGATGCCTTCCTGCAGCAGCACCGACAGCGCCGCGGTCGAGGCCACGATGCCCTTGCTGCCCATGCCGGCCTCGGTCAGCCCGAGGTGCAGCGCGTAGTCGCAGCGGCGTGCCAGCTCGCGGTAGACCGCGACCAGTTCCTGCACCTGCGACACCTTGCACGACAGGATGATCTGGTCGCCCGGCAGGCCGATTTCCTCGGCCTTCTTGGCCGAATCGATGGCCGAGGTGATCAGCGCCTCGATCATCACGCTCTGCGCCGGCCACGGCTCGGCGCGCCCGGCGTTCTCGTCCATGATCCGTGCCAGCAAGTCCTGGTCCAGGCTGCCCCAGTTCACGCCGATGCGCACCGGCTTGTGGTAGCGGCACGCCATCTCGATCATCTGCGCGAACTGCGTGTCGCGCTTGGCGCCCTGGCCGACATTGCCGGGGTTGATCCGGTACTTGGACAGCGCCTCGGCACAGGCCGGATAGTCCTGCAGCAGCTTGTGGCCGTTGTAGTGGAAGTCGCCCACCAGCGGCACGTCCACACCCATGCGGTCGAGCTGCTCGCGGACCAACGGCACCGCGGCGGCGGCCTCGGGTGTGTTCACCGTGATGCGTACGATTTCCGAACCCGCACGCGCCAGTTCCTTGACCTGGATGGCCGTGCCGATGGCATCGACCGTATCCGTGTTGGTCATCGACTGCACGCGCACCGGCGCACCGCCGCCAATGGTCACCACGTTGTCGCCCCACGCGACGCGCGCCTGGCGCGTCTGGCGGCGCGGCAGCGGACCGGGCAGGACCGGGAGACAGAGCTGTTGGTTCATAGCGTTACCACCTTGCAAAGACGCACCTTGCGCCCGCATCAGGGCAGCGTCAGGCGCGCCACGTTGTTGCGGTTGGCTGCCTTCAGGTCGACCGGCGTGCCATTGCGCGTCAGCGACTCGACGCCCTTGACGTTGCCGATCACCACCTTGTACGGGGCCGTGCCGCCACCGGCCATGGTCTGGCCCGCCTTGGCGGTACCGCCCATGACGATCTTGCCGCTATTGTCCCGGATCTCAAACCAGGTATCGGCGGCAAAGCGGATCTGCAGTTCGCCCTGGCCTGCTGCCGCAGCCGGTGCCGTGGCAACAGCAGGCGCGGAAGCGGCTGCGGGCGCCGCCACAGCCGCAGGGGCTGCCGCGGCACTGGCCGGAGCGGTTTCGGCCGACGGCGCCGGCGAATCGCTGGCGGCCATGACCGGCGGCAGCGCCGCCGTCACGGTGCCGGCTTCCGTGCTCTGGATCACGGCAGGCGCTTCAGCCGTTACGGTCTCGGCAGCGCTGCTGCGCGCATCGATCCATGCGCGGATATGGTCAAGCCCGAACCAGCCGCCCGCGGCCACCAGCACGGCCACCAGCGCCAGCCAGACCCAGCGGCCGCCGTTGCCGCCCGAGCGGAAGCGGTTGCGGTCGTCGAAGGCCGCATTGATGCCACCCTCGCGCTGCCGGGCAATTTCCGCCACCTGCGCCACCGGGCGCGGCTGGAAGCGTGCCAGCAGCGGGTCGATGTCGACGTGCAGCATGCGCGCATAGGCACGCATCACGCCCTTGGCGAAGGTCACGTCGGGCAGTGCCTGCAGGTTGCCGGCCTCGATCGCACGCAGCTTGCCTGCAGCCACCTTCAGCCGCGCGCTGACGTCTTCCACCGACATCCGCTGCGCCTCGCGCTCGCGCGCCAGCGCTGCGCCGATCTCGCGTGCGGCAGCTTCGCGTTCTCCTTCGTGCGCGCCCCCGCCGACTTGTTGCGTCGGTACGGCCTGGCCTGCGGCGCGGTCGTGCTCACTCATCCCATGCTCCTTGTTCGTAGGCGGTCAACTCACGCGAGTCGGGGAAGCGGCTGCGCAGTTGCGCCCCAAGCGCATCCTGCGTGCGGCTGTCGCCCTGACGGTGGGCAATGCGCGCTCCCAGCCAGAGGGATTGCGCATTGACAAATTGGCTGTTGTTGACGCGCTGGACATACTGCCGGGCCTGCGCGAAGTCGCCGCGCCGGTAGAAGACCAGCGCGAGGTTGGTGTTGGCCACCGGGTTGTTGCGGTCGTAGCCGAGCGCGGCCTTCAGGTTCTTTTCCGCCTCGGCGCTGTGGCCCTGGCGCAACTCGCACGCGCCCAGGCTGATCAGCGGCTTGGCGGGGCCGCCCGCGGACGGCGCCGACATCGCGCGCTGCAGCATCGGCACGGCCTCGCCGTAGCGCCCTTCCTGGCACAGGAACCAGCCGTAGTTGTTGAGCAGGTCGCCATCGTTGGCACGCATCGACACCGCCGTGCGGAAGCTGTCGTCGGCCAGCGTCCGCTCATTCATGTTCATGTAGATCAGCGCGCGCACATGGTAGGCGTCGGCGAGCGACGGATCGATGGCAATGGCCTGCTTGATCTCGTCAAGGGCGACCGCGTTCTGGCCGGCCTCCAGATAGTTGGTGGCGAGCTGCAGCCGGATGCCGGCGCGGCGCCTTGCATCGGTCTGGTCGGAAGCGGTCTGGGGATCCTGCGCCGGCGCATGCGGCAGCTGGCAGCCGGACAACATCAGCAGCCCCAGCAGGGCCGCAGCGATCAGACGGATCATGCAGGGCGAACCTCCCGAGGCTGGCCGGAAGCGGTGACCGGCACCAGTGGCGTGATCTTGCCGAACTTGCCGCGCTCGGCCAGGCGCGTGCGGTCCTTCACTTCCCCGGCCAGCTGGCCGCAGGCGGCGTCGATATCGTCGCCGCGGGTCTTGCGGATGGTGGTCACGATGCCTGCATCCATCAGCACCTGCGCAAAGCGCCGGATCTGATCGTTGTTGGAACGCTTCAGGCCCGATTCCGGGAACGGATTGAACGGGATCAGGTTGAACTTGCACGGCACGTCGGCGACAAGCTTCAGCAGTTCCCGCGCATGCTCGACGCCGTCGTTGACGCCATCCAGCATGCAGTATTCGAAAGTAATGAAATCGCGCGGCGCGAATTCCAGGTAGCGGCGGCATGCCGCCATCAGTTCGGCCAGCGGGTACTTCTTGTTCAGCGGCACCAGCACGTCGCGCAGGGCGTCGTTGGACGCGTGCAGCGACACGGCGAGGGCCACCGGGAGATCCTTCGACAGCCGGTCCATCATCGGCACCACGCCGGAGGTGGACAGCGTCACGCGGCGGCGCGACAGGCCGTAGGCGTTGTCGTCGAGCATCAGGCGCATGGCCGGCACGACGGCATCGTAGTTCAGCAGCGGCTCGCCCATGCCCATCATCACCACGTTGGAGATGACGCGGTCGTCCTTGGGGCCGCGGCCCAGTTGTTCGCGCATGGCGAACTCCGCCATCCACAGCTGGCCGATGATTTCACCGGTGCTGAGGTTGCGCGAAAAGCCTTGCTTGCCGGTGGAACAGAACCGGCAGTTGACGGCGCACCCTGCCTGCGAGGAAACGCACAGCGTGCCACGCGTTTCCTCTGGGATGTAGACCGTTTCCACCGCGTTGCCCTGGCCCACGTCGAGCAGCCACTTGCGCGTGCCGTCGGCCGACAGGTTGTCGGTGATGGCGGCAGGCGCGCGGATCTCGGCCCGCGTCGCGAGCTTTTCGCGCAGCGACTTGGCGAGATCCGACATGGCGTCGAAGCGGCTGGCACCGTAGTGGTGGATCCAGCGTTGCAGTTGCCGCGCACGGAACGGCTTCTCGCCGAGCTCGCCGCAATAAGCGGTGAGCGCGTCCGCGTCGAGGTCGAGCAGGTTGACGAGAGCGTTCATGACGGCAAACTCAGCTTCGGTGTCAGTCTAGTCCTGGCAGCAGCGCCGGACAATCAGCGGCTGTAGACGTTCATGCCCGGGAAGAAGAATGCCACTTCCACGGCAGCCGTTTCAGCAGCGTCCGAGCCGTGCACGGCGTTGGCGTCGATGCTGTCGGCGAAATCGGCGCGGATGGTGCCCTTCTCGGCCTTCTTCGGGTCGGTGGCGCCCATCAGGTCACGGTGCTTGGCGATGGCGTTCTCGCCTTCCAGGGCCTGGATAATGACCGGGCCGGAGATCATGAAGTCCACCAGGTCCTTGAAGAACGGACGCTCCTTGTGGACAGCGTAGAACTGCTCGGCTTCGCCGCGCGACAGGTGCACCATCTTGGCAGCAACGATCTTCAGGCCGGCGGCCTCGAAACGGGCGTAGATCTGGCCAATCACGTTCTTGGCCACGGCATCCGGCTTGATAATCGACAGGGTGCGTTCGATCGCCATGAAAAACTCCGAAAAATGAAGGGGTTACAAATGGATTAAACGTGCGATTCTAGCACGAAGACTATGACCCTTTCGAGGGTCTTCCCTGCTCTGGCGTGTGTCGGGCCGCCCTTGCCGCACAACCCGGCACCAAGTAGATCAAAGGGCACATTACAACCTTGTCATGCCAGGAACACGCCGCCCCGGCTAACATCCAATGTGAGCGGCACTGAACGGCGCAACGCATGCGATAGGTGACTCATGAGTTACCCTACCCTTGCAATTCAGCCTCCCAGGTGCCACATTGACGATGGTTCCGTCCGGGTTCCATACGAATCTTCGCATCCGAAGCCTCGCAGCCCGGCGCCTCACCGTTTTGAGACAGGAGTCACCATGGATAACAAGCTGAACACCTACGGTTTCGGCAACAGTGCGTCGACCGTCACTGACGTCGTCGTTCGCAACCGGGTCTTGCGCAACACTTACTGGCTGCTGGCCCTCTCGATGATCCCCACCGTGCTCGGCGCGTGGATCGGCGTGGCCACCGGCTTCAGCTTCATGGCGGGCAACCCCTTCCTGTCGCTGATCCTGTTCCTGGGCATTGCGTTCGGGTTCTTCTACGGTATCGAGAAGACCAAGAACAGCAGCATGGGCGTGGTCCTGCTGCTGGCCTTCACCTTCTTCATGGGGCTGATGCTGTCGCGGCTGATCGGCGTGACGCTGCAGTTCTCGAACGGGCCGGCGCTGATCATGTATGCCTTTGGCGGCACGGCGGCGGTATTCGGCGCAATGGCGACCATCGCCACGGTCAGCAAGCGTGACTTCTCCGGCCTGGGCAAGTTCCTGTTCGTCGGCGTGATCCTGCTGATCCTGGCCAGCGTCGCCAATATCTGGCTGCAACTGCCCTCGCTGATGATCACGGTGTCAGTGATCGCCATCGGCATCTTCTCCGCGTACATCCTGTTCGATGTGCAGCGCGTGGTGAACGGCGGCGAGACCAACTACATCACCGCCACGCTGGCAATCTACCTGGACGTGTACAACGTCTTCGTCAACCTGCTGGCGCTGCTGGGCATCTTCGGCGGCAGCCGCGAGTGACGGCAACCTCCCCTGCAGCATGAAAAAACCGGCCTGATGGCCGGTTTTTCTTTGGTGCGACTTGCGCGATCAGCCGCGCTCGAACACCGCGATCGACTCCACGTGCGAGGTGTGCGGGAACATGTTGACCACGCCCGCGCCGGCGAGCCGGTAGCCCGCCTCGTGCACCAGCAGGCCGGCGTCGCGCGCCAGAGTGGCGGGGCTGCACGAGACGTAGACGATGCGCTGCGGCAGCACGTCGCTGCCCTGCTGCGCCAGTTCGCCCAGCGCCTTGCACACGGCCAGCGCGCCTTCGCGCGGCGGATCGACCAGCCAGCGGTCGAAGCGGCCCAGCTCGGCAATGTCCTCGGCCGTGACCTCGAACAGGTTGCGGCAGGCAAACTCGGTCCTGGCCGCCAGCCCGTTGTATTCGGCGTTGGCCAGCGCACGCGTGGTCAGCGCCTCGCTGCCTTCGATACCCATCACCGACTTGCCCTGCGTGGCCAGCGGCAGCGTGAAGTTGCCGATGCCGCAGAAGAGGTCGAGCAGGCGGTCCTGCGGCTGCGCGTCGAGCAGGCGCAGCGCGCGGCCGATCAGCACGCGGTTGATCTGGTGGTTCACCTGGGTGAAGTCGGTCGGCTTGAACGGCATGCGGATGCCGAATTCCGGCAGCGTATAGGCCAGCTCGGCATCGGCCGGATAGAACGGATAGACCGTATCGGGACCCTTGGGCTGCAGCCAGAACTGCACCTTGTACTGGTCGGCGAAGGCGCGCAGCAGGTCCTTGTCGGCATCGGTCAGCGGCTCCAGGATGCGCAGCACCAGCGCGGTGACTTCCTGCCCCACGGCCAGCTCGATCTGCGGCATGCGGTCGCGGATCGACAGCCCGCCGACCAGTTCGCGCAGCGGCACCAGCATGGCCGACACATGCGGCGGCAGGATCTCGCAACGGGTCATGTCGGCCACATAGCTGCTCTTGCGCTCATGGAAGCCGACCAGCACCCCGCCCTTCTTGGCCACATGGCGCACAGTCAGCCGCGCGCGGTAGCGATAGCCCCAGTCCGGCCCGGCGATGGGACGGAACACCACGTCGGGCTTCACCTTGGACAGGTGCCACAGGTTGTCTTCCAGCACGCGCTGCTTGATCGCCAGCTGGGCGCGCGAATCGAGATGCTGCATCGAGCACCCGCCGCAGACACCGAAATGCTGGCAGCCGGGCTTCACGCGCATCACCGATTCCTGCCGGACCTCGACCAGGTGGGCCTGCTCGTAGCTGGGCTTGCGGCGAAAGCTGCGGTAGCTGACGGTCTCGCCGGGCAGCGCGCCTTCGACGAAGATCACCTTGCCGGGCGTGCCGTCCTCGTTCACCAGGCGGCCGACGCCGCGGGCCTCCATGTCGAGGCTGTCGATCGACACCACGGGATCGGCCGCGGGGGCGCCAGCGTCGGCGCGGACACGGGACTCTTTTGCGACGGGAGCAGCACCTTGATCGGCAACAGCGGCCGGGGCTGCCGGCGTTTCTTGTGGGGAGGACACGGCTTGGGACACCAGACGAAACCTGACGTATTGTTTTGTGAAAGCGGGATTGTATGCCAGACCGGGCCGGCACCGGCGGCTGCTTCCCGGCCACGTGACGGAGACGGCAAATGGAACTGATTTCCTGGAATATCCAATGGGGCCGAGGCGCCGACGGGCATGTCGACCTGGGCCGCCAGGTCGACACCCTGCGCGGCATTGCCGATGCCGACGTCATCTGCCTGCAGGAAGTCACGCGCGGCTTCGGCGAACTGCGCGGCAGCCCGGGTGAAGACCAGGTGGCGGAGTTGACCGCCCTGTTGCCCGGCTACCACCTGCTCTACGCGCCGGGTGTCGACCGGCGCACCGCCACCGGAGGGCGCAAGCAGTTCGGCAACCTGATCGCCGCGCGCCTGCCGGTGCGCGAAGTCTTCCGCCACGCCCTGCCCTGGCCGGCGGACCCGCAGGTGGCGTCGATGCCGCGCGTGGCGCTGGAAGCCACGGTCGAAGTCGGCACTCGGCCCCTGCGCGTGATCTGCACGCACCTGGAGTATTACTCGTCACACCAGCGCGCCGCGCAGGCCGAAGCCTTGCGTACCTGGCACGCCGAGGCCTGCGACCATGCGCGCCGCCCCGGCCGCAGCGAGAAATGGCCGGGCCCGTTCACGCCGGAGCCGCGCCCGGCCGAGGCCGTCCTGTGCGGCGACTTCAACAGCAAACCCGACGATATCGCCTACCGCCGCGTGCTCGAGCCCTTTGACGATGCCACGCCGCCCTGGCGCGATGCCTGGCTGCACACACACCCAGGCCAGCCGCACGCGCCGACCTGCGCCCTGTACGACAAGGAGCAATGGCCGGAGGCGCCGTTCGCCTGCGATTTCATGTTCGTGACGGAGAATCTCGCCGGGCGAATTCAGCGCTGCGAGGTCGATGCCGATACGGCCGACTCGGACCACCAGCCGATCCTGCTGTCGCTGGATCTGTGAATCCGTGTCGGCGCGTCGCCGGCGTCCTCAGTCTTCGAGGTCTTCGGCTTCGGGCGTGAGACGCTGCAGCCGGAATGCCTGCAGGTATTCCATCCACTGCTCGCCGGGCAGCTCGGCCAATGACTCCTGGACGAACTCCATCTCGACGTCGAACTCGCGCGGCGACATGCCGCCGCGCATCAGCTGGAAGCGGCAGTACATCAGGTAGGTGTTGACGACGTCGGTCTCGCAATAGGCGCGGATCTCGTCGAGCTGGCCGGCCTGGAACGCCTGCCAGACCTTGCTGCCGTCCATCCCCATCTTGCCCGGGAAGCCGCACAGCTTGGCCAGGTCATCCAGCGGCGCGCTGGCGCGGGGCTGGTACATGGCCAGCAGGTCCATCAGGTCCAGGTGCCGCATGTGGTAGCGGCTGATGTAGTTGTTCCACTTGAAGTCGCGGCTGTCGTCTTCGCGGCCCTCTCCCATCTCCCAGTAGCGCGGCGCGGTGACGCCGTTGACCAGGCCGCGATAATGCAGCACCGGCAGGTCGAAGCCGCCGCCGTTCCATGAAACCAGTTGCGGGCTGTAGCGCGCGATCAGTTCATAGAACTTCTGGATCAGCGTGGCCTCGCCGTCTTCCGGCGTGCCCAGCGAGCCGACGTGGAACACCGCCGAGCCGTCGCGGTGCGTGCGGCGCAGCACGCAGGAAATCGCGGCGATGCGCTGCAGGTAGTGCGGGAGAAAATCGCTGCCGGTCTTTTCGCGGCGGGCGGCAAACGCATGCTCGGCGACTTCGGCGTCGCTCATCGCATCGGGATGGTCATGCAAACGGCGCAGGCCGGCAACATCGGGAATGGTCTCGATGTCGAATACCAGCACAGGGGTCATAGAACAGCGTCCTTCCTGACACCTTGCGAAGCGAAATGCCGCTTGAGCTTGACCAGCGCCTCCTGCTGGATCTGGCGCACGCGCTCGCGCGTGAGGCCCATCTCCTCAGCCAGCTCTTCCAGCGTGGCGGGCTCGATATGGTTGAGGCCGAAGCGGCGCTCCACCACATAGCGATGCTTTTCCGACAGGCGCGCCAGCCAGAGCTTCATCAGCCCTTCCAGCTCGCGGTGCGCCACCTCCTGGTCGGGGGCGGCGTTGTGCTCGTCGGAGAGGAAATCCAGGAGGCTCGAGCCGGGATCGAGATCGAACGGCGTATCGAGCGAGGTGGTATGTTCGTTGAGTGCCAGGACGTCCTGCACTTCGTCCGGCGTCTTGCCCAGCAGGTGGGCGATGTCTTCGAGGCTGGCGTCGCGCCCGTCGGTGCCGCCCTTCTCCAGATGGCGCTTGGCGCGCAGCACCTGGTTGAGTTCGCGGATCACGTGGACCGGCAGGCGGACCGTGCGCGCCTGGTTCATGATGGCGCGCTCGATGCTCTGGCGGATCCACCAGGTCGCGTACGTCGAGAAGCGGAAACCGCGCGACGGATCGAATTTCTCGATCGCGTGCATCAGGCCCAGGTTGCCTTCCTCGATCAGGTCGAGCAGCGGCACGCCGCGATTGAGGTAACCCTTGGCGATGCTGACCACCAGCCGCAGGTTACGCTCGATCATGACCTGGCGCGCGGCAAAGTCGCCGTCCTTGGCCAGCGTGGAAAAATGCAGTTCTTCCGGCGCGGACAGGAGCGGCTTGATGCTGATGCGGTTCAGGTAATGCTGGACGGTATCCGCGGCCAGCTCGGTATGCAGCACGGTGCGGAAATCATCATGCTCGGGGGCGGCGCCGTCGGTGCCATTTTCCGCGCTCTCTTCTTCCTCGTCTTCCGACTCGTCCTCTTCGTCGTCGCGCACGATGCGCTCATTGTCGTCGGCGAGCAGGTCGGCCTCGCGCAGGCCCACCGAAGTGGACGTGGCGATGGGCTCGTCGGTCACGGGAATCAGTTCGGCGGCGAGATCAGGCTCGAAGCCTTCGGCATCGGCGCGCGCGTCGGGATGTGCCACACCAGCCTTCACTTCCGGCTGCTTGGGACGGCGAGCCCTGCTTACGGTTCCGGAGGAGACAGTTTTCTGGCGTGGCATGAACCCTCACTGTGGCGGCAGGTACCGCATCGGATCAACCGGTTTTCCGTTCTTGCGAACTTCGAAGTGAAGCTTTACCCGGTCGGTATCGCTGTTGCCCATCTCCGCAATCTTCTGGCCTTTTCGGACCGCGGATTGCTCAGCCACGAGCACCTTGTCGTTGTGCCCGTAAGCAGTAAGAAATGTCTCGTTGTGTTTGATGATGACAAGATTCCCGTAGCCGCGCAAGGGGCCAACGTGAATCACCCGGCCATCGTCCGCGGCCAGCACCGCATCGCCCTTCTTGCCCGCAATATCGATGCCTTTATTGCCCTTGTCGTCGAATTTCCCGACCGTCTGGCCGGTCGCCGGCCAGGACAGCTTCATCGAGCCATCGGCGACCGGCGCCGCGGCCGCGGCGG
>NZ_JFJW01000019.1:57831-57925 GCF_000611125.1 Cupriavidus sp. SK-4 | reverse complement strand
CTCTCCCGCAAGCGGGAGAGGGAGCACCCAAGCGGTGATTCGGTGGTCGTGGTGGTGGCGCATGCCACCCGTCAAGCCGACAAAAGCCAAATAC
>NZ_JFJW01000019.1:22650-57813 GCF_000611125.1 Cupriavidus sp. SK-4 | reverse complement strand
GCAAGCGGGGCCCCTTCTTCATGCCAGCCTGACTGCGCGGCTTACACCGTCACGCCGTCGGCCACTTCCTTGAAGTCCTCGATCTGGTCGAAGTTCATGTACTTGTAGATCTTGTCGCCATTGGCGTTGAGCACGCCCATGTCGGCCATGTACTCTTCCTTGGTCGGGATGCGGCCCAGGCGCGAGCAGATCGCCGCCAGTTCGGCGGAACCCAGGTACACGTTGGTGTTCTTGCCCAGGCGGTTCGGGAAGTTACGCGTGCTGGTCGACATCACCGTGGCGCCTTCGCGCACCTGTGCCTGGTTGCCCATGCACAGCGAGCAGCCCGGCATTTCGGTGCGCGCACCGGCGGTGCCGAACACGCCGTAGTGGCCTTCCTCGGTCAGCTGCTTCTGGTCCATCTTGGTCGGCGGGGCCACCCACAGCTTGACCGGGATGTCGCGCTTGCCTTCCAGCAGCTTGGAGGCTGCGCGGAAGTGGCCGATGTTGGTCATGCACGAACCGATGAACACTTCGTCGATCTTGGCGCCGGCCACCTCGGACAGCGTCTTGACGTCGTCCGGGTCGTTCGGGCAGGCCACGATCGGCTCATGCACGTCAGCCAGGTCGATCTCGATCACGGCGGCGTACTCGGCGTCGGCGTCCGGCTCCAGCAGCTTGGGATCGGCCAGCCATGCTTCCATGGCCTTGATGCGGCGCTGCAGGCTGCGCGGGTCCTGGTAGCCCTGGGCGATCATCCACTTCAGCAGCGTGATGTTGCTGTTGATGTATTCGATGATCGGGTCCTTGTTCAGGCGCACCGTGCAACCGGCGGCCGAGCGCTCAGCCGATGCATCCGACAGCTCGAACGCTTGCTCGACCTTCAGGTCGGGCAGGCCTTCGATTTCCAGGACGCGGCCCGAGAAAATGTTCTGCTTGCCTTGCTTGGCCACGGTCAGCAGGCCTTGCTTGATCGCGTACAGCGGGATCGCGTTGACCAGGTCGCGCAGGGTCACGCCCGGCTGCATCTGGCCCTTGAAGCGGACCAGCACCGATTCCGGCATGTCCAGCGGCATCACGCCGGTGGCGGCGGCAAAGGCCACCAGGCCCGAACCGGCCGGGAAGCTGATGCCGATCGGGAAGCGGGTGTGCGAATCGCCGCCGGTGCCGACGGTGTCGGGCAGCAGCATGCGGTTCAGCCACGAGTGGATCACGCCATCGCCCGGGCGCAGCGAAATGCCGCCGCGGGTGCTGATGAATTCAGGCAGGGTGTGATGGGTCTTGACGTCGACCGGCTTCGGATAGGCGGCGGTGTGGCAGAACGACTGCATCACTAGGTCGGCCGAGAAGCCCAGGCAGGCCAGGTCCTTCAGCTCGTCGCGGGTCATCGGGCCGGTGGTGTCCTGCGAGCCCACCGAGGTCATCTTCGGTTCGCAGTAGGTGCCCGGGCGAATGCCCTTGCCTTCGGCCAGGCCGCAGGCGCGGCCGACCATCTTCTGCGCCAGCGTGAAGCCCTTGCCGGTATCGGCCGGGTTCTGCGGCAGGCGGAACAGCGTCGACGGGGCCAGGCCCAGCGCTTCACGCGCCTTGGCGGTCAGGCCACGGCCCACGATCAGCGGAATGCGGCCGCCGGCGCGGACTTCGTCGAACAGCACGTCGGACTTGACCTTGAACTCGGCGATCACGGCGCCGTCCTTCAGGGCCTTGCCTTCGTACGGGCGCAGTTCGACCACGTCGCCCATTTCCATCTTCGACACGTCCAGCTCGATCGGCAGCGCGCCGGCGTCTTCCATGGTGTTGTAGAAGATCGGGGCGATCTTGTTGCCCAGGCACACGCCGCCGAAGCGCTTGTTCGGGATGAACGGGATGTCTTCGCCGGTGAACCACAGCACCGAGTTGGTGGCGGACTTGCGGCTGGAGCCGGTACCGACCACGTCGCCCACGTAGGCGACCAGGTGGCCCTTTTCCTTCAGCGATTCGATGAACTTGATCGGGCCGCGCTTGCCGTCTTCTTCCGGCTGGAACGCCGCGCCTTCGCGCTTGTTCTTCAGCATGGCCAGCGCGTGCATCGGGATGTCCGGGCGGGTGGTGGCGTCCGGCGCCGGCGACAGGTCGTCGGTATTGGTCTCGCCCGGCACCTTGAACACGGTGATGGTCAGGCTTTGCGGCACTTCCGGACGGCTGGTGAACCACTCGGCGTCGGCCCAGCTTTGCAGCACGGCCTTGGCATTGGCATTGCCCTGGTCGGCCTTTTCCTTCACGTCGTGGAAGGCGTCGAACATCAGCAGGGTCTTCTTCAGCGCCTCGGCGGCGACGGTGCCGACTTCGGCGTCGTCCAGCAGCTCGATCAGCGGCGAGATGTTGTAGCCGCCCAGCATGGTGCCCAGCAGCTCGGTCGCCTTGGCGCGCGAGATCAGCGCGCACTTCTCTTTGCCCAGCGCCACGGCAGCCAGGTACGAGGCCTTGACCTTGGCGGCGTCATCCACGCCGGCCGGCACGCGGTAGGTGATCAGCTCCACCAGGGTCTGCTCTTCACCGGCGGGCGGGTTCTTCAGCAGTTCGACCAGCTCGGCCGTCTGCTTGGCAGTCAGGGGCAGAGGGGGGATGCCAAGCGCGGCGCGCTCGGCCACATGTGCGCGATAGTTTTCAAGCATGGGAACCTGCTGAGTAATTAGGTTTAGAAAATCTCGTTACGTCGCGATTGTAGTCCGAAGCCGCTCCTTGGTCAAATGTCTTATATCTTATATAAGAGTAAAAAATAAAAACATCATGCAAATCAATGCGTTGGAAGCCGAGTTATCTGTGAACCCACATGAATCACTACCCGACTAGCGTAGTAGGGAATGCATGGCGGCACTCCCGCAACCTGCCCGGCGGCCCGGCCAGGAATCGCGGCAACTCGCACCAGCACTCAAGTTCACACGCCATCAAGCGTTAACCAGCCTGCAGGCGCGTATCTCGCAGCGCCCGCTCGCGTAGCCGTGCCTGCTCCCTTTCCGCTCAAATGGCCAAGCTGAAAGGGTTTCCCCCTTTTTTTCGGCCCTTTGCTGGCCTGCGATTCCGGAAGAATGGCAGGCATTCCGATACAGGCTTCTCATGGCGAACACGGCTTCCCCTCCCCGGACTGGCAACACAGGCAAGCGCGGCCGGCTGCTGCTGATCGGCGCCGGCGTGCTGGTGGTGGCACTGGGCGCCGGAGGCTTCGTGCTGGGCAGCGTGCTGAGCAACCGCCAGCCGGCGGCGCCCGCTGCGCCCGCCGCCCCGGTCGTGCCGCCGCCGATCTTCGTGCCGCTGGACGCGTTCACCGTCAACCTGCGCAGCGACGACGGCGACCGCTTCCTGCACACCGGCCTGTCGCTGAAGGTGGCCGATGCCGAAACCCAGGCACGCCTGGCGCAGTACCTGCCCGAGGCACGCAGCCGCATCCTGCTGCTGCTGTCGGCCAGGCAGCCGGCCGACCTGGCCACCGTCGAAGGCAAGCGCAAGCTGGCCGACGACATCCGCGACACCATCAGCAAGCCGTTTGCCAACGGCCTGCCGGCGCAGCGGGTGCTGGACGTGCTCTTCACCTCTTTCGTGGTGCAGTAAGCGCAAGCCAGGGCCGCACCGGATTCATCCATAACGCCGCACAAGGGGCAGGACACTAGATGGCCTACGACAAGTTCCTCTCGCAAGACGAGGTCGACGAGCTGCTCAAGGGCGTATCCGGCGAAGCCGATACGCCCAAGGCCAGCGAGCCTGCGCTCGACGAGGGCGGTGTGCGCCCCTACAACCTGGCCACGCAGGAGCGCATCATCCGCGGCCGCCTGCACACGCTGGAGATCATCAATGAGCGCTTTGCGCGCTCGATGCGCACGGCGCTGTTCAATTTCATCCGCCGCGGCGCGGACATCACTGTGGGCAGCATCAGGATCGAGAAATTCGGCGACTTCGCGCGCAACCTGCCGATGCCGACCAACCTGAACCTGGTCCACCTGAAGCCGCTGCGCGGCACGGCGCTGTTCGTCTACGACCCGAACCTGGTGTTTCTGGTGGTGGACAACCTGTTCGGCGGCGACGGCCGCTTCCACACCCGCGTGGAAGGCCGCGACTTCACCCAGACCGAGCAACGCATCATCCAGCGCATGCTGGAGCTGACGCTGGCCAGCTACGGCAACGCCTGGCGCACCGTGCACCCGATCGAGACCGAGTACATCCGCTCGGAGATGCACCCCAAGTTTGCCAACGTCGCCACCCACAACGAGGCCGTGGTGACCACCGCCTTCCATATCGAACTGGGCGCCGTCGGCGGGCAGCTTCATGTCTGCCTGCCGTACTCGATGATCGAGCCGCTCAAGGACCTGCTGATGAATCCGCTGCAGGACGAGAAGGAAGTCGACAAGGGCTGGGTCACGCAGCTCTCCACGCAGTTGCGCGCGGCCGAGGTGGAGCTGGTGGCCGAGTTCGCGCACCTGCAGAGCACCGTGGCCGAAGTGCTGGCGATGCGCGCCGGCGACGTGCTGCCGATCGAGCTGCCGGAGAAGGTGTTCGGCAAGGTGGACGGCGTGCCCGTCATGCAATGCGGCTTCGGCACGATGAACGGCCAGTACGCGCTGCGGGTAGAACGAATGATCAATCACCAGGACGGCGATTCCCACCTGGACACCGAGGACAGCGATTATGAGTGACGGCATCGAGGACAAGCCCGTCGATCCGATGGACGACTGGGCCAGCGCGCTGGCCGAGCAGACCAGCGCCACATCCGCCGGGATCCCCGCAGCTGCCGCACCGGCGGCCCAACCCGCGGCCACTCCGGCCGCCGCCACCGTGTTCCAGCCGCTGGCGAAGGAAGCGCCGAGCGGCTTCCGCAACGATATCGAGATGATTCTCGATATCCCGGTGCAGCTGACCGTGGAACTGGGCCGCACCAAGGTGCCCATCAAGAACCTGCTGCAGCTGGCGCAGGGCTCGGTGGTGGAGCTTGACGGCCTGGCCGGCGAGCCGATGGACGTGCTGGTCAACGGCTACCTGATCGCGCAGGGCGAGGTGGTGGTGGTGAACGACAAGTTCGGCATCCGCCTGACGGACATCATCACGCCGTCCGAACGCATCCGGAAGCTGAACAAATGACCATGCAGACGCGCGCCAGCCTGGCCGTGCTTGCGGCGCTGCCGGGGGCCGCCATGGCCGCCGACGGCACGCATGTGCCGGCCATCAGCGGCGCGGCCAGCCTGGCGCAGGCCGGGCTGGGGCTGTTCGCCATCGTCGCGCTGATCCTGGGCATGGCCTGGGTGGCGCGGCGCGCCGGCCTGGTGCGTCACGCCACCGGCGGCGCGATGAAGGTGGTCGGCAGCACCATGCTGGGCGCACGCCAGCGCCTGGTGCTGGTGGAAGTGGGCGATACCTGGCTGGTGCTGGGCGTGAGCCCCGGCGAAATCCGGCCGCTGCATACCCTGCCTGCGGGCACCACCGCAGCCAATCCCCTCGCCGCCACCGGCGGTGCAGGCCCTTCGCAACAGCCGGGTGGCGGCACCTTTGCCGAAAAGCTGCTGCGCTCGATGCAGGATCACTTCAAGTCATGAATTTCCCGCGTGCCGCGCTGCGGCGCCCGCTGCCGGGCCCGCTGCTGTCCCTGCTCGCCCTGATGCTGGCCATTGCCGCGCTGGTGCCCGCGTCGGCCTGGGCCCAGGCACTGCCCGGCGTCATCAGCAAGCCCGCCCCGGGCGGCGGCCAGATCTGGTCGCTGCCGGTGCAGACGCTGCTGCTGCTGACCTCGCTGTCGTTCCTGCCGGCGGCGATGCTGATGATGACCGGCTTCACCCGCGTCATCATCGTGCTGGGCCTGCTGCGCAGCGCACTGGGCACCGCCAGCTCGCCGCCCAACCAGGTGCTGGTGGGCCTGTCGCTGTTCCTGACCTTCTTCGTGATGGCGCCGGTGTTCGACCGCGTCTACAACGACGCCTACAAGCCGCTGTCGGAAAACAAGATCAGCCTGGAGGCCGCCGCGGCCAAGGCCGCGGAGCCGCTCAAGGCCTTCATGCTGCGCCAGACCCGCGAGAAAGACCTGGCCATGTTCGCGCAGATGGCCAAGGCGCCGGAGATGCAGGGCCCCGAGGAAGTGCCGCTCAGCATCCTGGTGCCGGCCTTCGTCACCAGCGAGCTGAAGACCGCGTTCCAGATCGGCTTCACCATCTTCATCCCGTTCCTGATCATCGACCTGGTCGTTGCCAGCGTGCTGATGGCGATGGGGATGATGATGGTGCCGCCGGCCACCATCTCGCTGCCGTTCAAGCTGATGCTGTTCGTGCTGGTCGACGGCTGGCAGTTGCTGCTGGGTTCGCTGGCACAGAGCTTCATGAACTGAGACGGCCCCAGCGCCCGCCACACACCGCAGACTCCGAGCCATGACACCCGAGACCGTAATGACCATCGCCACCCAGGCGATGAAGATGACCCTGCTGCTGGCCGCCCCGCTGCTGCTGGTGGCGCTGGCCGCCGGCCTGGTGGTCAGCCTGTTCCAGGCCGCGACGCAGATCAACGAGATGACGCTGAGCTTCATCCCCAAGCTGATCGCGCTGTTCGCCACCATGGTGCTGGCCGGGCCGTGGATGATCAATTCCATGGTCGACTACATGCGCGAAGTGTTCCAGAGCATTCCCGCGCTGGCGCACTGACTGCGGCCGCGCTCGCCGTCGTCGCTCCCTCGCCCTCCCTGCCCGCTGACTTCCCGCCGTGGTCGAATTCACCTCAGCCCAGCTTTACAGCTGGCTCGCGGCGTTCCTGTGGCCCTTTTTCCGCATCCTGGCCCTGATCGGCACCGCGCCGCTGTTCGGTGAGTCCACCATCCCGCGCCGCGCCAAGATCGCGCTGTCCGCGATGATCGCGGTGGTGGTGTCGCCCACCATCGCGCAGCTGCCGGTGGTGCCGGTGTACTCCTTCGGCGGGCTGATGATCATCCTCAACGAAGTCGGCATCGGCCTGGCCACCGGCTTCGCCATGCGGCTGGTCTTTGTCACCGTGCAGCAGGCCGGCGAAATCATCGGCCTGCAGATGGGCCTGTCCTTTGCCTCGTTCTTCGACCGCGCCGCCGGCGGCCAGACCATGGTGCTGTCGCGCTTCCTGAACCTGATCGCGATGCTGCTGTTCCTGGCGCTCGACGGCCACCTGCTGATGCTGGGCGCGCTGGTCGACAGCTTCAACGGCCTGCCCATCGGCGGCACGCCGCTGTCCGCCGGCGGCGCCATGGCCGTGGCCCGCGCCGGCGGCATGGTGTTCTCGTCCGGACTGCTGCTGGCGCTGCCGATGATCGCGGCGCTGCTGACGCTGAACCTGGCGATGGGCATCCTGAACCGCGCCTCGCCGCAACTGTCGATCTTTGCGGTCGGCTTCCCGGTCACGCTGTCCGGCGGCCTGCTGGTGCTGATGCTGGTGATGCCGCAGATGGGCACCTACATGCAGCACATGATCGAGGCGGGGCTGGAGGCGGTCGGGACGGTGCTGGGGCAGTTTGCGCGGTAGGTTTGCGTTTTATCTTAGATCTCGAATATTACTTGACATGACGCATGGAAGGGATAGTATTGCGCCATGTACTTCGATCTCTAAGATTTCTGAGGTACCGCAACCACCGTTCAGGAGCCCTTCATGTACGACATTTTCGCCACCGACAAGCTGATCGACCTCTGGCTGACCGAAGACATCGGCATCTGCGACTTGACCGTCCAGACCATGATTGAACCGGGAGAAACCGGCACCTTCTGCATGAACGCCCGCGAGCCGATGCTTATCGCCGGCATCGACGTGGCGGCACGCATCTTCGCGCGCTACGATCCGACGCTGTCGGTCGATGTGCGCGTCGCCGACGGCAACAAGGTTGAGAAAGGCGCCGTGCTGCTTAACGTGAGCGGCAATGCACGCAGCGTCCTGACCGCCGAGCGCACCGCGCTGAACATCATGCAGCGGCTGTGCGGCATCGCCAACCATACGGCAACCTATGCCCAGGCCATTGCCCATACCAAGGCGCGCCTGATCGACAGCCGCAAGACCACGCCGGGCCTGCGCGCGCTGGAAAAGCATGCGGTGACCTGCGGCGGCGGCCTGAACCACCGGCTGAGCCTGGACAACGGCGTGATGATCAAGGACAACCACATCGCCGTGTGCGGCAGCATCGCCGCCGCCGTGGCACGCGTGCGCCGCAAGCTGCCCGTGCTGACCAAGCTGGAAGTGGAATGCGACCGGCTGGAACAGGTGCACGAAGCCCTGGCAGCCGGTGTCGACGTGATCATGCTGGACAACATGTCGGTGCCCGACATGAAGGAAGCCGTGCAGATCGTCAATGGCCGGACCAAGGTCGAGGCATCAGGCGGGATCCGCCTGGAAACGATCCGGGCCGTGGCGGAAACGGGCGTGGACTACATCTCCACGAGTAAGATCACCCAGTCGGCCCCCGCCGTGGACATCGGGCTCGACGAAGCCTGACACCTGCGGGGCCCAGGCCCCCTGACCGATTCACGCCTTCTACCCAAGGCATTCACCCTTGCCGGTCTCGCCCGGCGAGGGTCTTTTCCGTTGCGGGTCGTCTACAGGTCCGAGAGCAGGCGCCCTACCTCCTGGGTGGACGGGACCCGCCGGCCATGTTCCGCCGACGCGGCTTCGTCGGCGACCAGCCTCTTCGCAATCGTGATCAGCACGCGGCGCGTGGTCAGCACGTCTTCTTCGCTCAGCCCTTCCACGCTGAGTTCGTTCACCTCAGTGGCCAGCGGTTCAAGCTTGCGGCGCAGCGCGCGTCCGGTCTTGCTCAGGAAGACATGTACCTTCTTCTTGTTGCCGGGAAGATGCGTGCGTTCCACGTAGCCCAGCGCCTCCAGCGCCTTGACTGCCGCAAACGTCGTCGGCTCGGTCACGCCGGCCCGTTCGCTCAGCTCTCGCTGCGACACGCCGTCATGGCGCCACAGGATACGCAGGATGGTCCAGTGGCCGTACGAAACCGAATGCTCCGCCAGGCGCAGCTGCAGCGCGCGGATATAGGCCCGGGCGGCATCCTTCACCAGGTGGGCAAGCCGTTCTTCATCGGCTTCATCCGCAGGCGTGATCGGGACCGGAGCATCCGGCTTCTTTGTGGCCATAGTCGTGAGGGAAAGTAGAGCGTATGCATGCGACACCGGACGACCCGGTGCCAGCGACAGCGCACATGATAGCGCCTCCGGCGCTCGCACGCCGACACCACTGCTTCGTCGGCAAGGCCTCTCCATGTAGCGTTCACTCCATCAGTGCACGATGCCCTCAACCCATGCACGGGGCACCGTCACCGCGCACCCTGCTCCCCGTGTTTTCCCCTATAAGCCCGCGAATCCCGCGTACACACTGGATTTGCGGGCGCTGGCCCGTTGCTTGCATTACCTTAGACATCGAACTTATCTTGACACCCCCTTGGCCGGTGCTAGCATAGCCACATAACTTCGACATCTAAGGTAATTCTCATGAAGGCGACCGGCACATTCTTCTTTGTTGTGGGGCCCAGTGGCGCTGGCAAGGACTCCCTGATCGACGGTGCACGTGCCACGCTCGACGGCGACTACGTTTTTGCGCGGCGCGTCATCACCCGCCCTGACGGCTCTGCTGGCGAGGAGCACGAAGGTGTCACGGAAACCGAGTTCGCGCGGCGCCAGCGAAGCGGAGAGTTCCTGGTGACCTGGGACGCGCACGACCTCCGCTACGGATTGCCCAGGTCCCTGATGTGCGAGCTCGAACGCGGCCGCAACGTCGTGGCCAATGGCTCGCGCGGCGTCATCGCGGAACTGGCGGCACGCCTGCCCCGCTTCGTAGTGGTCGTGGTGACGGCACCGCATGACGTGCTTGCCCGGCGCATTGCCGCGCGCGGGCGGGAATCGGGCGACCAGGTTGCCAGCCGCGTGGCACGCGCGGGGGCACCGGTGCCGCCACACGTCCCGTGTATCACGGTGTCGAACGACAGCACGCTGGACGCGGGCACGGCACGCTTTGTCGAAGCCTTGCGCAACGGCACCAAGGCGTCCTCCGCCGAACGGCCGGCCAGCCGCACCAACCTGATGGCCAAGCTGCGCGGCGAGCCGCTCGACGAAGCTGCCTACGTTGCCGTGCTGCAGGACGCCATCGCCGGGCGGTACACCGAGGCAGAGCTGACCGAGTTCCTGGTTGCCGCAACCCGCACGCTCACAGACGAGGAAGTGGTGGCTCTGGCACGCGCGCGTACCGCCTTCACACCCCGCATCGACTGGGACGAACCGGTAGTCGTCGACAAGCATTCGATGGGCGGCGTTCCCGGCAGCCGCATCACGCTGATCGTGGTGCCGATCGTCGCGGCCTATGGGCTGGCGATGCCCAAGACATCGTCGCGCGCGATCACATCGGCAGCGGGCACCGCCGATGCCATGGAGACCATCGCACGGGTCGACCTGGCGCATGAAGACGTGCGCCGATGCGTGGCCCAGGCGCGCGCCTGCATCGCCTGGAACGGACGGCTGAACCATTCCGTGGTCGACGATGTGATGAACGCCATCACGCGGCCGCTGCGGCTGGATTCGCGGCGCTGGTCGGTGGCGTCGATCCTGTCGAAGAAGTACACCGCCGGCGCCACCCACGTCATCGTCGACCTGCCCTACGGGCCGCAAACCAAGCTGGCAACGCGCGCCGACGCCGAGGCGCTGGGCACACTGTTCGAACACGTCGGCAAGGGACTGGGCCTGCACGTACGCGCACTGGTCACGGACGGCAGCCGCCCGATCGGCCGCGGCATCGGCCCCGCACTGGAAGTGCGCGACGTCCGACTCGTGCTAGACAACGCTCCCGATGCGCCCGCCGACCTGCGTGACAAGGCCCTGTGCTTTGCCGGCGAAATCCTCGCATTCGATCCCCGCGTGGACTCCCCCGAACACGGCATGCAAATTGCGACGGCGCTGCTGCGTGAAGGCAAGGCCAGCGCCGCGTTCGATCGCATCGCCGCCGCGCAGGGCGCTCGCTGCAATCCAGTGGCGCCGGGTACGCATACGCTGGTCGTTTCCGCCGCCACGCAGGGCCGGGTGACGGGCGTCGATGGCCTGCAGATTTCCGGCGTGGCGCGCGCCGCCGGGGCGCCGCGCGATGGCGGTGCAGGCGTCGACATGCTGTGCACAATCGGTGCAAAGGTAGCGCCAGGGCAACCCCTCTACCGCATCCACGCGGGCTCCGCTGAAGCGCTTGAGGCGGCTGCGGCACTGGTGCGCGCTGGCGGCGAGTGCTGCCAGGCGGTGCGTATAGACCCCGATTGACCGGCTTTTCTCCTTCCTTCACCCTAACCGACGAGGCATATCAATGAGACCCCTATCCGTCGTCAGCAGTCTGGCATCGCTCCTGTTTGTCGCAGGCAGCCTGGGCACCCTGCCCGGGCGCGCCGAAGCCAATATCGCCAGTACCTTCCCGCAAAAGCCGATCCGCATGGTGGTGACGTTCCCGGCCGGAGGGGGGACCGATTCTCTCGCGCGCCTGATCGGGGCCGACATCAGCAAGTCGCTGGGGCAGCCGGTGGTGATCGACAACCGGCCCGGCGCCAGCGGCAATATTGGCGCGGAGTTCGTCGCCAAGAGCCCTCCTGACGGCTATACGCTGCTCATCGTCAACAGCAGCTTTGCCATCAACCCGAGCGTCTTCAAGAAGCTGCAGTTCAATCCAAAGTCCGATTTCAGCGCCGTCATCACCTTCGCTTCGGTGCCATCGGTGATCGCCGTGCCATCGCACTCGAAGCTCCGCACCTTCAGCGACCTGCTGGCGGCGGGCAAGAGCGCATCCCCCCCCAGCTACGCGTCGTGCGGCAACGGCACCCCGCAGCATCTGGCCGGCGAATTGCTGAAGGTCTCGGCAAGGTTGGACATGCTGCATGTGCCGTACAAGGGTTGTGCCCCCGCCATCGCCGACGTGCTCGGCAACCAGGCCGATGTCAGCGTCAACACGCTGACCAACACCATCCCCTACCTGAAAAGCAACAAGCTGCGCGCGCTGGCCGTCACGTCGAAGGCACGCTCGCCGTTCCTGCCAGACGTACCCACCGTGAGCGAGCTTGGCGTGGCCGGCTATGACGTCGACCAGTGGTTCGGCATCCTCGCCCCGGCAAATACGCCGCCCGAGATCGTGCAAAGGCTGAACACGGAAATCGCCAGGGCCATCGCCAAGCCCGAGATCAAGGCATCGCTGACGCAGCTCGGCTTTGCCACGACGACAAGCACGCCCGCTGAATTCCAGAAGCTGGTGAGTTCCGACATCGATCGCTGGCAGAAATTCACGACGAAGATCAATCTGCTCGTCGACTGACCCAGCTGGGGCACCGGCCAGGCCACAGCAGGCGGATCCCCCGACTTCCCGTAGTACATCGTTGCCACGCGGGCGCAAGCCAGCCCCCGTGCGAGCGCGTTCGTGCCTGCGGGATGGCCGCGACGATCCGGTGGCGCCGGGCCGCCTTCAGGCCGGATCAGAATCCGACTGTCGCCGACATCATCAATGTGCGCGGCTCGCCAATGGCCAGGCCGCCATAGCTGTNGCCCCCCGCCGCCCAATAACGGCGGTCGAACACATTGCGCAGATAGAGGCGGAGGGTCGTGTCTTTCCCGGCCATCCTGGTCCGGTAGCGCGCCCCCAGGTCCACGCGCGTCCAGGCTGGCAAGCTCTGGGTGTTGGCCTGGTCAACATACTGGCGCCCGGTGTAGGCAAGCGCGCCGCTCAACGTCAGACCGGGCAGCCAGGCGGCATCCCATTCAGCGCCAAGATTCACCTGCAGCGACGGGGCACCGATGACGGACCGGCCCACCGTGCCGGCGTCCGCGTCGCGGGTGATGGTTGCATCGAGCAGTGCAGCGCTCGCCAGCAAGCGCACGTTACTGGTGGGCTCGCCGTACAGCCCGAACTCGAGACCCCGGCTACGCTGCTCGCCGTTGACGGCGAACAACGAGCCAGCAAGCTCCCCACCGGGCTTGCTGATCTGGAATGCGCTGATGGTGGCGCGCATGCCGCCTTGTTCCAGCTTTACCCCTACCTCGTATTGGCGCGACTTGTACGGGGCGAACACTTCACCGGCATTGCTGGCACTACCCGGCGCGATATCGCCCTTGCTGAGCCCCTCGATACGATTGGCGTAGAACGATACCTGCTGCCAGGGCCTGACCACCAACCCCGCCAGCGTCGTCCACGCGCCCTGGTCGTAGCGCGAGGCCAGTCCTGCTCCAGCGTTGAAGTTGTCCGACTGCACACGCTGGTGGCGCAGGCCGAGGGTCAGTTGCAGGCGGCGGTCAAAGACCGAGAGCGTATCGGCCAATGCCACGCCGGTGAGTCGTGTCTTCGATACCGTCGGCACGCCAGACGGCGCCGGCACATCCTGGAACGGCAGCGTCGCAGGCGCATAGAGGTTGGTCAGCGCGGTCGTGCTGGCGGTGTTGTACGCGCGTCCGAGCTTGTCGTGGTAGCCGCTGGCCACGATGCTGAGCTGGTGACTCACCGGCCCGGTCTGGAGGCGCGCGCGCACGCCAGTGTCGGCGCTGACACGCGCCACCTGGAAGCGATAGTTGGAGTCGGCCACCGCCACATCGCCCGCGGCATCGATGATGGTTGGCGTGATGGCAAACAGCCGCGCCACGTGCGTCTGCCCGCCACCGGCATCGGCGAACCAGGTCACGCCGTCGGCAAGGTCGTACTCCGCGCGCAGCAGCTGCGAGCCGTCGCGGATATGGGATTGCTCCCACGGCTGCGAGATGTTGCGGCGGCCATCCGGCGCGTCGGGCACGGCAATGCCTGGCACGATATGCAGCAACCGCGACGGCGCGGAAATCCGTTCGCGCTGGTCGATCAGATCCAGCGTGGTGCGCAAGCGCTCGCCCTGGTAGTCCAGCGCCAGCGCGCCCGAGGTGGCGCGGCGCGACTGGTTGTCGAGCGCGGTACCGCCACCCAGGTAACTGCCATTGAAGCGGATGCCGAACTGGCTGGCACTGCCCAGGCGGCGGCTGATGTCCACGCTGCCCCCGAACTGCGACGCCGCCGCGTAGTCGGCCGTGAAGCGCGTCACGTCGACGGCACCCGCGCGCTTGGGCACGATGTTGATGCCGCCGCCCACGCTGCCGCTGGGCGCCATGCCGTTGAGCACCGCCGTGGGGCCCTTGATCAGTTCCACGCGCTCGACATAGCTGGTGGAAACGCGATAGTTGGACGCCACGCCATAGATGCCATCGAACGCGATCTCGCCGAAGTTGCCGTTGCCCACCGGAAACCCACGAATGCTGAACGCATCCAGGATGCCGCCGGGCTGGCTGACATAGCGCACCGATGCATCGTTGGCCAGCACGTCGCCAACGGTGCGTGCCTGCTGGTTTTCGATGAAGCCGGCGCTGTATCCGACAGCATTGACGGGCGCATCCATGTTGTCGGTGTTGCCGAGCAAACCCAGGCGCACGCCTTGGGCTACCTGTCCACCGGCCAACAGCGGCAGCTCGCTGTCATGCTTGCCGATGACACGCACCTCGGGCAGCGTTGCCGGCGCGCGTTCACCTTGCTCCGCGGCGCGGCGCACGGCATAGCCGCCGCCGTCCATCGGCACAGCCTCCAGGCCGGTGCCGGCCAGCAGCACGCGAAAGCCCTCGGGAATGGCATAGTTGCCATGCAACCCATCGCTGCGCAGCCCGGCCAGCTGCGCGGCATCGTAGGACAGATTGATACCGGCGGTACTGGCAAAGCGGTTCAGCGTGATCGTGAGCGGGCCGGGCGCGATGGCGAAGGCGCGCATGGCGGCGGCACTGCCCTTGTCTTGCGCCAGCGCCGGCAGCGCGACGGTCCCCAGCGTCAGGACAGCAAGCAACACTCCCGCGGCGGCCAAAGCGCACCGCGTGCTCCCGGGGGATCGTTGCGACTGCCGTTTCCTCACGCCGCTCCGCTCAGAAGTCCACGGCCACGGACGCCATGAAGGTGCGCGGGACGCCCTGCGAAATGGTCCCGTACGATGCCACGCCCGACCAGTACTTGCGATCGAAGGCGTTGATCAGCGCCGCGCGGAAGGTGGTCGCATGGCCGCTGACCTTGGTGCGGTAGCGCGCGCCCAGGTCCACCGTGGTCCACGACGGCACATGCTGGGTATTGGCCTGGTTGACGTACGCATTGCCCGTGTAATTCACGGCGCCGGTCAGCGTCAGGCCCAGTACCCACGGCAGGTCCCACTCGGCGCCCGCGTTGGCCATCACCTTGGGCACGCCCACCGGGCGATTGCCGAGGGTCGCGGCGCTGTTGGTCTTGGTCAGCTCGCCGTCCAGCAGGGTCACGCCGCCGAGCAGGCGCACACCCTTCCAGGCTTCCCCGGACAGCGTGAGCTCGATGCCCTGGTTGCGCTGCTCGCTGTCGATCGCATAGACCGTGCCGAACAGCTGGCCGCTGGGCTTGCTCATGCGGAACACCGCCAGCGTGGCCATGACCTTGCCGGCATCCAGCTTCACGCCCACCTCTTGCTGCTTCGTCTTGTACGGCGCGAACACCTGGCCCGCGTTCGACGCGGTGGCGGGCGCGATGTCGCCCTTGCTCAGGCCTTCCACGTAGTTGGCGTACAGGGACACATGCTGCCAGGGCTTGTACACGATGCCGGCCAGCGGCGTGACGGCGCTCTCATCGTATGAAGCGGTCTTGGCGCCGCTGCTGCTGTAGTTGCCGGACTTCACCTGCTGGTAGCGCAGGCCCAGCGTCAGCTGCAAGCGCTCGTCGAACGCGCTCAGCGTGTCGGCCAGGGCCACGCCGGACAGCGTGGAGTCCGACACCTTGGGTACGGAGCCGGGTGCCGCCACGTTCTGCTCGGGGCTGGCGACCGGGTCATAGATATTGGACCGCACCGCCGTGCCCGCCCTGCTGGCGCTCGCGATCCGATCCGTGTAGAGGTTGGCCTGCAGCGCCAGCGCATGCTTGACCGAGCCGGTCTCGAATCTGGCTCGCACACCGGTATCGAACGAGGAGCGATTGATCTGGAACTTCCAGTTCTGCGGCACGGCCGAGGTGTCACCGCTGGCGTTCAGGATGGTGGGGGTCTGGTCGGAGAAGCGCGCCACGTCCGAGCGGGTGCCGCCGGCATCGGCAAAGATGGTGACGTTGTCCGTCAGGTCGTACTCGGCACGCAGCAGCGTCGAGACGTCGTTGGACTTCCACCAGCCCCATGGCTGCGAGACATTGCGCCGGCCGTCCGGTGCCGCCGGCACCTCCACGCCGGGGGCGACCAGGAACGGACGCGTGGGGGCATCGATCCACTGGTACTGCTCGATCACGTCGAGCGAGGCGCGCAGGCGCTCGCCCTGATAGTCCAGCGACAATGCGGCCACCTCGGCGCGCGACTTCTGGTTGTCCAGCGGGGTCGGGCCCTGGCGGTGCAGCCCGTTGAAGCGCACCCCCCATTCACGCTTCTCGCCGAAGCGGCGGCTCAGGTCGACGGCGCCGCCCACCTGCGCGTCGGAAGCATAGTCCAGCGTAAAGCGCGTCAGGTCCGTAGCCACCGCGCGCTTGGGCACCACGTTGACCACGCCGCCCACGCCGCTGTTGGGCGACATGCCGTACAGCAACGCGGCCGGGCCCTTGAGCACCTCGACCCGCTCCAGGTATTCGGTGAACAGGTGATAGTTGGGCGAGACCCCGTAGACGCCGTCGAAGGCCACCTCGGACAGGTTGCCCTCGTTGATCGGGAAGCCGCGGATGTAGAACGAATCGGTCACGCCGCCGATCTGGCCGGTGAAGCGCGTGGACGGGTCGCTCCCCAGCACTTCCGCCAGCGTCACGGCTTGCTGGTCCTCCATGCGTTGTGCGGTGTAGTTGGTCGTCGCGAACGGGGTGTCCATCACCCCCTTGTTGCCAAGCAGCCCGAGCCGGCCGCCGCGCGCGACCTGGCCGCCCGCGTACGCCGCGGGCAGGTCGCCGGCGCCATCGGCGCTGGCGCTGACGGTCACGGCCGGCAGCGTTTGCGGATCGGCGGCCTGCGCAAGTACTTCAAACGGTGCCACGGCCGCCCCGAAGGTCAGGCAGACGCAGGCACGGTGCAGCGCGATGGCCAGCGGTCGGGGTTGCGGCGTGCAGGCCATGCGAGGCGACTTTGCAGGGCGGGCGTAGGTAAAACAAGATACAGACATCATTCTCTCCGGCAGCGACAGGTTTGGGTTTCCTATGCTGTAGGCCGGTCGAGAATCGAAATCCCCTCATTTCTGCTGAAAATATTTCTCGCACGCCTCGCATCGTGGTTCAGCGCGGCCCCACGCTGACCCAGAAGCGCGTGCGGTAGCGAATGCTGATGGGCTGTGCCTGCGCAAGGAAGGCCAGTGCCCGGTCGGTGTCTCGCACCTGGTATGCGCCGGACACGCGCAGGTCCGCCACGGCCGGATCGCAGGCAATGCGCCCGCTCCGGTAGCGCGACAGCTCGGCCAGCAGGTCCGCAAGCCGCATGTCGTTGCCTGCGATCACGCCATCGGCCCAGCCATCGTCCGTGAACGGCCGGGCCGGTGCTGGTGCGCTGCCGTCGGCTGCGAGCCACCAGCTCGTGCCGGCTCGCGCCACATTGGCGTTGTCATCGGCGGCCCGGCCGTTGGCGGGATGCAGGGCGACCGCCCCTTCGAGCACGCTGACGCGCGCGTGCCCGTCCTCCAGCCGCACCACAAAGCGCGTGCCCAAGGCGCGTAGTCCGCCAAATGGCGTCTCTACCCAGAACGGCCGCATTGCAGCGGGCGTATCGTGCCCGGTGGCAACCAGGATCTCTCCGCGCCCCAACGTCACGACGCGTCGCGTGGCATCGAAGCCTGTGCTGATCGCGGTGTCGGTGTTCAGCACGATCGTGCTGCCGTCGTCGAGCCGCACCGTGCGCTGCTCGCCGGTGGCGGTGCTGGCATCGGCCAGCAGGCGCTGCCACGGGGCCAGCTCTCTCGCTGCGCCGGCAGCCAGTACCGAAACACCAGCCAGCGCAAGGATCTTGATTGCCTGGCGCCGCCGGATGCCGCGCGTGCCACGACGCTCGCCCACGGCCTTCAGCGTATCGAGCGCCAGCGCCGGCGGCACCCGGCAGAAATCATCCTTCAGCCCCTGCACGCGTTGCCAGGCCACGCCATTCAGCGGACTGGCGGCCAGCCATTGTGCAAAACCCTTCTGCGCAACGGCATTGCCCTCGCCAAAGTCGAGCTTGACCATCCAGCGGATGGCCTGGTCGACGACATCAGACGGAACAGAGAGCTCTGGCCGCGGCTGCGCGGGCCTGCCTGGATCGGTCACCGGCGCCTACTCGCCAAAGCGCAGTGTGTAGCAATGCCGCAGCGCCGTGGCCACGTAGCGTTCCGCCGTGGCCAGCGATACCCCCAGACGCTCGCCAATCTGGCGGCATGTCAGCCCTTCGAGCTGCGCCCACAGGAATGCGGTGCGCACCCGCGGTTTCAAGGCATCGAGGATGCGGTCGATCGCGATCAGCGTCTCGAGAAACTGGAGCCGGCTCTCAGGCGACGGCGCTTGCGGCTCGGGCAGCTGGGCCAGCGTCTCCAGCCACGCCAGTTCCAGTTCGCGGCGGCGCCAGTGCTCGATGACCAGCCCGCGCGCGATGGTGCTCAGGTAGGTGCGCGGCTCGCGGATATCGCAGGGTTCACGCCGCAACAGGCGCAGGAACACGTCCTGGGCGAGATCAGCGGCATCGCAGGCGTTGCCAAGCTGGCGGCGCAGCCATCCCTGCAACCACCGGTGGTGGTCGCAATAGAGAACATGAACCTGCTGATTGCCTGGAATGTCGGCGGCGCCCACCTGCGAAACCCTCGTTCATTTCCGCACCCCAACGATGCGCGCACTATGCAAATGAGAATTATTTCTATTTTAAGGCGGAATCCACGGATGCCGCAAGCGCTTCCTGGCAACGCTCGCCCCCACTCACCCCTTCACGCACACCACCTGCCGCAACGTGTGCACGATCTCCACCAGGTCAGCCTGCGCCGCCATCACCGCGTCGATGTCCTTGTACGCCATCGGGATCTCGTCGATCACCGCCGCATCCTTGCGGCATTCGACGCCTTCGGTCGCATGCACCTGGTCGGCCACGGTGAAGCGGCGCTTGGCCTCGCTGCGGCTCATGGTGCGGCCCGCACCGTGGCTGCATGAGCAGAACGACTCCGGGTTGCCCTTGCCGCGCACAATGAACGAGCGCGCGCCCATCGAGCCCGGGATGATGCCCAGCTCGCCCACGCGTGCACTGACCGCGCCCTTGCGCGTCACCAGCACGTCGGCGCCGAAGTGGTGTTCCTTCTGCACGTAGTTGTGATGGCAGTTGACCGCCTCCAGCCGCGCCTGGAACGGCCTGCGCAGCACGCGCTGCGCCGCTGCCAGCACCGCCTCCATCATCAGCTCGCGGTTGCGGCGCGCGTAGGCCTGGGCCCATGACACGGCGAAGATGTAGTCCTCGTAGTGCGTGGAGCCTTCGACCAGGTAGGCCAGGTCGCGGTCCGGCAGGTTGGCGAGGTGCTTGCGCATGTCCTGCTGCGCCAGCGAAATGAAGGTCGTGCCGATGGCATTGCCGACGCCGCGCGAGCCGCTGTGCAGCATGAACCAGACTGACTGGGCCTCGTCCAGGCACACCTCGATAAAGTGGTTGCCGGTGCCGAGCGTGCCCAGGTGATTGCGATGGTTGGTGCGCGCCAGGTGAGGATACTTGTCGGTGATGCGGCGAAAGCCCGGCGCCATCTCGGCCCATGCCGCGTCAACAGGCGCCGGCGCCGAGCCCCAGGCCCCCTGGTCGCGCCGCCCGCCTTGCGCGGTGCGCCCGTGCGGCACGGCGTGCTCGATCGCGCTGCGCAGCGGTCCGAGGTTGTCGGGCAGGTCAGCGGCGGTGAGCGAGGTCTTCACGGCCATCATGCCGCAGCCGATGTCCACGCCCACCGCGGCGGGAATCACCGCGCCCACGGTCGGGATCACCGAGCCGATGGTCGAGCCCTTGCCCAGATGTACATCCGGCATCACCGCAAGATGGCGGAAGATAAACGGCATCCGCGCCGTGTTCAGCAGTTGCTCGCGGGCAGCGCCTTCCACCGGGACGCCGCGCGTCCACAGCTTGACCGGCTTGCCGGCGCCGGTGTCCAGCACGTCATAGTGGCGCTTGTCCGTCATGGCCGCCCCTGGCTTTGTCGTCGCGGATTGCAAGTTAGACGGCCAGGGCCAGTCCAGGATTCCCTGCCGCCCGACTCAAGCCAGCAGGAAGCTGCCGAAGGCGCCCAGGTCGACATTGCCGCCCGAGATGATGACCCCCACGCGCTTGCCCTTCACATCCAGCTTGCCGTGCAGCACCGCGGCGGCAGCCAGGCAGCCGGTGGGCTCGACCACGATCTTCATGCGCCCCGCGAAGAACTTCATGGTGTCGACCAGTTCGGCATCCGACACCGTGGCGATGTCCGTCACCAGTTCGCGGATCACGGCAAAGGTGTGGTTGCCCAGGAACGGCGTCTGCGCGCCATCGGCGATGGTGCGCGGGGTGTCGATGCGGACAATCTCGCCGCTGCGCAGGCTGCGCTGGCCGTCGTTGCCGGCCTCGGGTTCGACGCCGTACACGGCGCAGCCGGGCGACATCGCCTGGGCCGCCACCGCGCAGCCAGACAGCAGCCCGCCGCCGCCCAGGCACACCACCAGCATGTCCAGCGGGCCGGTTTCCTCGAACAGCTCCTTGGCGGCCGTGCCCTGCCCCGCCATCACGTGCGGATGGTCATATGGCGGGATCAGCGTCATGCCGCGCTCGGCGGCGATGCGCCGGCCCAGCGCCTCGCGGTCGTCCTGGTAGCGGTCGTACAGCACCACTTCGGCGCCGTAGCCGCGCGTGGCTTCGATCTTGATCGCGGGGGCGTCCTGCGGCATCACGATCACCGCCTGCACGCCCAGCAACCGGGCCGACAGTGCGATCGCCTGCGCATGGTTGCCTGAGGAGAACGCCAGCACGCCGCCCGCCTTCTGCTGCGGCGTGAACTGGGCGATGGCATTGTAGGCGCCGCGGAACTTGAAAGCGCCGATGCGCTGGAAGTTCTCGGCCTTGAAGAACAGCTGCGCGCCGGTGGCCGCGTCAGCGGTGGCGGAGGTCAGCACCGGGGTGCGGTGGGCCGCCGCGCGAATGCGTTCGTGGGCGGCAGCGACGTCGTCGAAGGAGATAGGCAGGGCGGTCATGGCGGTGGCAAGGAGGCTGGGACCGGCCAGTTTACCCGCCCCGGGGCCACTTTGCAGCCACGCCGCCCCGGCGTGGCGCTATGCCGCGGCCAGCCTGTGCGCCGCGCGCCGCTGCGTGGCCAGCGTATCGGCACCCCGGTGCGAGGCGCCGCCTTCGCCCGGCAGGCGGAAAAACGCCACCACCTCAGTGAGCTCACGGCCCTGCTCTTCCAGCGCGCGCGACGCGTTGGCAGCTTCGTTCACCAGCGACGCGTTCTGCTGCGTCACCTGGTCGATCTGCACGATGGCCTGGTTGACCTGCTCGATGCCGCGGGTCTGTTCGGCCGACGCCGTGGCAATCTCTTCCACGATGCCGGTCACGCGCGCCACCGCCTGGGTCACCTCGGCCATGGTCTGGCCGGCCTCTGCCGCCAGCGACGCACCGTCGTGCACCTGGCGTCCCGACGCCTCGATCAGGTCCTTGATCTCCTTGGCCGCGCTCGATGAGCGCTGCGCCAGGCCGCGCACCTCGCTGGCCACCACGGCAAAGCCGCGGCCCTGCTCGCCTGCACGCGCAGCCTCCACCGCCGCGTTCAGCGCCAGGATGTTGGTCTGGAAGGCAATGCCTTCGATGATGCCGGTGATCTCGGCGATCTTTGACGAACTGGCACTGATGTCCTGCATCGTGCCGACCACGCGCTGCACCGTGGCGCTGCCGCGCTGCGCCACGTCGGCCGCGCTGCGCGCCAGCTCGCTGGCCTGGCGGGCGTTGTCGGTATTCTGGCGCACGGTCTCGGTCAGCTCTTCCATGCTGGCCGCGGTTTCTTCCAGCGACGCCGCCTGTTCCTCGGTGCGGCTGCTCAGGTCTGCGTTGCCGCGCGCGATCTCGCTGGTGCTCACGGCAATATTGCCGCTGCCTGCACGCACCTGGGTGACGGTGGCGGTAAGGCGCTCGTTCATGTCGCGCAGCGCGGCAAGCAGGCGACCGGTCTCGTCATCGCGATCCACCTCGATGCGCGCGCCCAGGTCGCCGCTGGCCACGGTGCCGGCCACGTCCACGGCGCGCTGGATCGGCCGCGTGATGGCACGCGTGACCAGCAAGCCGCCAACAACAGCAATGGCCGCCGATACCAGTGAAATCAGGATCAGCAGGTTGCGCTGGCGCTCATAATCCGCCTCCAGCCTGTGCTCCATTTCCTTCTGGCGCGCCAGGGTGAACTCGGCGTAGGCGTCGGTCGCCTTGATCAACGCCGCCAGCAAGGGGCGGCATTGCTTGTCGATACGGGAGACGGCTTCCTCGATCTTGCGCTCCACCGCCAGGCCGACGATGCCCGTGGCGACCGGGCCGTACTGGGCCTCGACCTTCACCACATCCTCCACCAGCTTGCGCGCGTCGTCGCTGATGCCGGACTGGCGCACCATCTCGGTCAGCCGCGCCAGCCGGGTCTGCACGTCCTGGTGCGCGCGCAGGGCCTCGGCCTTTTCGCGCTCCAGCTCGCCCGCGTCGGTCACCAGCACCAGGTTGCGCGCCGCGATGGCACGCCGGTCCACCGCGCTGCGCACCTGCGCGGCCATGTCCGCGCGGGCATTCAGCCCGTTCAAATAGTCATTGAAACCCGCGGTCGCATCGCCGAGCGCATGCAGCGAATACGCCGACACCACCAGCACCATGCCCGCCAGCGTGCCGAACCCGGCCAGCAGCCGCGTGCGGATAGACAGACTCCTGAAATTCATGATCGCTCCCCTCACCGTCCAATAAGACGTATGCGCTTCGTTTGTTATGGATCCATCTTGCATGCCCCACAGCTGCATGCCACTGCGCGCCCGTTCCTGCTGGTCGGCCCGGCGTTCGCGATCGGCAGGGTAGTGCCCCCGCGAATGTCTGCTATCCGTGCTCGTTGTTGCGCTGGCTAACGGACGCGACGGGCCGAACTGATCCCTACGAGAGAGGGGGTTGGAGGATTGCCTGTTGTGGGGCTGGATTCAGGGTGCGCCTTGAATCACACATGAGCGAATAACGCAAGAGGGCGTGGGCGCACGGGGACCGACTGACGCGCAGGTCGCCCGCGCAGCCGGCCCTGGGCCATGGACGTGAGCGGCCAATGCTGGCGATCGTTGCGGCGCGGGCCGCGCCGCAACGACCGCCCCTGCCGACGTTCAGGCCACCGCCGCCGACGACACGCCCTGCCCCGCCTGCGCACTGCGCCGCGCCAGCAAGTCCAGCGCCACATCCACGATCATGTCTTCCTGCCCGCCCACCATGCGCCGCCGCCCCAACTCGACCAGGATGTCGACCGTGCCCAGGCCATAGCGCGCCGCGGCGGCCTCGGCATGGCGCAGGAAGCTGGAATAGACCCCGGCGTAGCCCAGCGCCAGGGTCTCGCGGTCGACGCGCACCGGGCGGTCCTGCAACGGGCGCACGATGTCGTCGGCGGCATCCATCAGCGTGTAGAGGTCGCAGCCGTGCTGCCAGCCCAGGCGTTCGGCCGCGGCGATAAAGACTTCCAGCGGCGCGTTGCCGGCGCCGGCACCCATGCCGGCCAGGCTGGCGTCGACGCGGTCGCAGCCCTCTTCCACCGCGACGATGGAATTGGCCACGCCCAGGCTCAGGTTGTGATGGGCGTGCATGCCGGTCTGGGTTTCCGGCCTGAGCACGTCCTTGAAGGCGCGGAAGCGCTCGCGCACGTCCTGCATGCCCAGCGCGCCGCCGGAATCGACCACATACACGCACTGGGCGCCGTAGCTTTCCATCAGCTTCGCCTGCTGCGCCAGCGCCGCGGGCGTGGTCATGTGGCTCATCATCAGGAAGCCGACGGTGTCCATGCCGAGTTCGCGCGCATATTCGATGTGCTGGCGCGAGACATCGGCTTCGGTGCAGTGCGTGGCCACGCGCACCACGCGCGCGCCGGCATCATAGGCGGCGCGCAGGTCGTGCACGGTGCCCACGCCCGGCAGCAGCAGCGTGGCCACGCGGGCATGGCGCACGGTCTCGGCCACGGCGGCGATCCATTCCAGGTCGGTATGGGCGCCAAAGCCGTAGTTGAAGCTGGAGCCCGACAGCCCGTCGCCGTGCGCGACCTCGATCGAATCCACGCGCGCGGCGTCGAGCGCGGCCGCGATGCGGCGCACGTGGTCCAGGCTGTACTGGTGGCGGATAGCGTGGCTGCCGTCGCGCAGCGTCACGTCGGAGATGTAGAGCTTCTTGGTAGGTTGTGCGGTCATGTTGGTCTCCCTGCGGCTCATGCGGACAGCCGGGTCTCGGCCAGGCGCTCGGCGCATGCCAGTGCGGCGCTGGTCATGATGTCGAGGTTGCCGGCATAGGCCGGCAGGTAGTGGGCGGCGCCCTCCACTTCCAGGAAGATCGAGGTCTTGAGCCCGCTCATCGGTCCCAGGCCGGGGATATTCAATGGCGCCGACGCGGCGATACGCTCGAACTGCACGCGCTGCTTGAGCCGGTAACCCGGTACGTAGCCCTGCACTGCCTGCGCCATCGCTTCGACGCTCGCCGCAATTTCCGCTTCATCACCGTCCTCCGACAAGGTGAAGACCGTGTCGCGCATCATCAGCGGCGGTTCCGCCGGGTTGAGCACGATGATGGCCTTTCCGCGCGCGGCGCCGCCCACCGAGCACAGCGCCTGGCTGGTGGTCTCGGTGAACTCGTCGATATTGGCGCGCGTGCCGGGCCCGGCCGACCTGCTCGAGATCGACGCCACGATCTCGGCGTAGTGCACGTTGGCCACGCGCGACACCGCCGCCACCATGGGGATGGTGGCCTGGCCGCCGCAGGTGACCATATTGATGTTGGGGGCGTCCAGGTGCTGGTCCAGGTTGACCACGGGCACCACGTACGGGCCGATCGACGCCGGCGTCAGGTCGATCACCCGCACGCCGTGCTGCTGCAGCACGCGGTTGTGGTGCGCATGGGCGCCCGCCGAGGTGGCATCGAAGGCGATGCGGATATCGCCAAAGCCCGGCATGTCGACCAGCCCGTCGATGCCCTCGGCCGTGGTCGCCACGCCCAGGCGCGCGGCGCGGGCCAGCCCGTCCGACGCGGCATCGATGCCCACCATGGCGCCCATCTCCAGGCTCCGGCCGTGGCGCATCACCTTGATCATCAGGTCGGTGCCGATATTGCCGGACCCGATGATGGCCACCTTGTGGCGGCCGCTTGCTTTCATGTCCATGTCGTTGTCCTTTTCGCGTGGGCGTCAGCGGCCCAGTTCCCTGGCGGTCTTGCCGCCGATGCCGAACTGCGCCTTCGGCACCTCGGTGATCATCACGCGCACGGTTTCCACCGGCGCGCCCACCGCTTCGACCGCGGCATCGGTGAGCGCACGGATCAGGCGCGCCTTCTGTTCGTCGGTACGGCCTTCGATCAGGAAGACCTGCATGATTGGCATGGTGTGTCTCCTTGGTGCGTGGGTCAGGTGAAGCGCATCGATACCGTGCCCAGGTGCTGGTAGCGAACGGTGATGTTGTCGCCAGCCGCCACCGCGATAGCCTCGGTCACGCCGCCGGTCATGATGAACGTGCCCGCCGGCAGCTCGCGCCCGCGCGCGCCCAGCATGTTGGCCAGCATGGCGACGCTGTTGGCCGGGTGCCCCAGCACCGCCGCACCCGCCGCCGTGGCCACGACCTCGCCGTTCTTCTCCAGCACCACGCCCAGGTTCTTCAGGTCCAGCCCCTCGGCGCCGCGGTGCGTGCCGCCCACGACGAAGCGCGCCGACGAGGTGTTGTCGGCAATCACGCTCTTCAGGTCGAAGCGGAAGTTCTCGTAGCGCGAGTCGATCACCTCCACCGCCGGCACCACGAAGTCCGTCGCGGCCAGCACGTCGCCGATATGGCAGCCAGGCCCCTTGAGCGGCGCCTTCAGCACGAAGGCGATCTCGGCCTCCACCTTGGGGTGGATCAGCGTGCCGGTATCGATAGCGGCCCCGTCCATGCAGGCGCCATAGTCGGTGAGAAAGCCGTACACCGGGTCGCTCACGCCCATCTGGCGCATCTTGGCGAACGAAGTCAGGCCCATCTTGAGCCCGGCGATACGGGTGCCGCGCGCCTCCTTGCGCGCGCGGATGGCGTCCTGGATGGCGTAGGCGTCGTCCCAGTCCATGTCCGGGTATTCGTCCGTGATCTTGCGCACCGCCTCGCGTTGCAGCTCGGCGTTCTCCAGGTGCTCGGCGAGCCGGGCAATGGTGTCTTGTGTCAGGTTCATGGGTTGTCCTGCGCTGAATTGAAAAAGGGGTCGGGCTCAGACGAAGCGCACACCGGCCGAGCCGATGCCGCCCAGGCTGATGCGCAGCTGGTCGCCGGCGGTTACGGGCACCATCGCGGCAAGAGAGCCGGACAGGATCACCTCGCCCCGCTTCAGGCCAATGCCCAGCCGGCCAAGCGTATTGGCCAGCCACGCCACCGCATTGACGGGATGCCCGAGCGCGGCCGCGCCGGCGCCGGTGGCGACGATCTCGCCGTTCTTCTCCAGCGTCATGCCGACCGTGCCCAGGTCCACGCTGCGCGCGTCCACCGCGGCGTCGCCCAGCACGAACACGCCTGACGATGCGTTGTCAGCCACGGTGTCCTGGATGCGGATCTTCCAGTCGCGGATGCGCGAATCGACGATCTCGAAGCAAGGCAGCACGTAGGCGGTGGCGCGCAGCACGTCGGCATTGGTCACGCCCGGGCCCTCCAGGTCTTCCTTCAGCACGAAGGCAATCTCGCCTTCGGCCTTGGGCGCGATCAGGGTGTCGGCGGGAATCGCCGCGCCGTCGGGGTAGACCATGCCGGACAGCAAGTGGCCAAAGTCGGGCTGGCGCACGTCGAGCATGTCCATCACCACGCGGCTGGTCACACCGATCTTCTTGCCGACCACGCGCTCGCCGGCGTCGAGCCGGTGCTGCACCATGGCCAGCTGGATGCGGTAGGCATCGTCGATGCTCAGCTCCGGCCACGATTCGGTCAGCGGCGCCACCGGGCGACGGGAGGCCAGCGCCTGGTGCAGGCTGGCGCCGATCTCAAGGATAAGTTCGTTATGCATGACGGGACCTCACAGGCGGACGCAGACGTTGCGCAGCTCGGTGTAGAACTCGAGCGAATGGACACCGCCCTCGCGGCCGATGCCAGACTGCCTGGCGCCGCCAAAGGCGGTGCGCAGGTCGCGCAGGAACCAGGCATTGATCCAGCAGATGCCAACGTCCAGCGCGCTGCCCATGCGGTGCGCGGTGCCGAGGTCGCCGGTCCAGACCGTGGCGGCCAGGCCGTACGGGGTGTCGTTGGCCAGCGCGATGACTTCCTCTTCGGTGTCGAACGGGGCGATATGGCAGCAGGGCCCGAAGATCTCCTCGCGGATCACGGCGGCGCTTTCCGGCAGGCCGGTCCAGATGGTGGGCTGCACCCAGGCGCCTTCGGCCAGCGCCCCCCGCATCTGCGGCACGCCACCGCCGGTGACCACGGTGGCGCCGGCTTCGGCGGCCTTGCGGTAGTAGGACAGCACCTTGTCGCGGTGCTCGTGCGACACCAGCGGACCCATGTTCACGCCGGGCCCGCTGGGCCGGCCCAGCTTCAGGCCCTCGGCCTTCGCCTTCAGCGCGGCGACAAAACGCTCGAAGATCGGCCGCTGCACGTAGACACGCTCGGTGCCCAGGCACACCTGCCCGCTGTTCTCGAACGCCGAGCGCGTGATGCCGGCCACGGCCTTGTCGAAGTCCGCATCGGCAAACACGATGCCCGCGTTCTTGCCGCCCAGCTCGAACGACACCGGCCGCACGCCGTTGGCCGCGGCCTTCATGATGGCCTCGCCGGTGCGGGTCTCGCCGGTGAAGGTAATGCCGTTGACCTTCGGGTGCGCGGTCAGGAACGCACCGGCCGAATCCGGACCAAAGCCGTGCACCACGTTGTAGACGCCGGGCGGCACGCCGGCCTCGTTCATCACTTCGCCCAGCAGCGTCGCGGTGGCGGGGGTCTCCTCCGAGGGCTTGACCACCACGGTATTGCCGCAGGCCAGCGCCGGCCCGACCTTCCATGTCATCAGCAGCAGTGGCAGGTTCCACGGGCACACCACGCCGATCACGCCGCGTGGGCTGCGCACCGCGTAGTTGATGGCCTTGCCGCCATCGGGCGTGTCCATGGCAAAGCTCTCGGTGGGCACGTTGCGGATCAGGTCGGCAAAGACCTTGAAGTTGGCCGCACCGCGCGGGATGTCGATATGGCTGGCCAGCCCGAAGGGCTTGCCGGTATCGGCGATCTCGGCCTGCACGAATTCGTCGAAGCGGCGGTTGATGCCGTCGGCCACCGCGTGCAGCAGCTCGACCCGCTGCGCCACCGTCATGCGGCCCCACGGCCCTTGCAGCGCACGGCGCGCGGCCTGCACCGCGGCGTCGACCTCGGACTGGCCGGCCTCGTGCACGTGGCCGATCAGGCTGTTGTCGGCCGGATTGCGGTTGTCGAAGGTCCGCGCGGTGCCGACCCACTCGCCGTTGATGAAGTTCTTGAAGTCTTTCATGTTGGTTCTCTGGTATTGAAGCATTCGTGCACGGCAATCCTCCGCTCATCGATTGGGTGCTCGCTCTCCCGCAAGCGGGAGAGGGGAGCAAACCAGCGGGAGGCGAGCGTTCGCGCTCAGGTCAGCACATTCAAGAACGCTTCGTTCAGCTTCCTGTCGTGATAGAAGATCGCGCGCCCCAGCTCGTTGTCGGTCCAGGTAATGGTGGGCTTGTCCGGGTAGTGGATATAGCCGCCGGAGAACACCTCGTTGCGGTTGCCGGAGGGATCGAAGAAGTAGATCGTCGCGCCACGCGTAATGCCGTGCCGGGTCGGGCCGATGTCGAGCGACACATCCTTCTTGGAGATGATGTCGGCCGCCTTCAGCACCTCGCCCCAGTTGTCGAGCAGGAACGATGCATGATGGAAGCGGTTCTTCTCCGGGTGGCGGATGAAGGCGATGTCGTGCGCCTTGTTCGAGCAGGTCAGGAAGGCACCGATCAGCATCTCGCCGTCGGGGCCGGCCACCACCTGCTCGGCCAGAGAAAAGCCCAGCACGTCGCGGAACAACTTGACGGTGCCGTCGACATCGTCGCCATACAGCAGGCAGTGGTCGAAGCGGCTGGGCGCCATGCCGCGCAGGTCGTCCGGCCAGGGGTCGGGATTGAGGTCGCCGGTCTTGCAGCCAAGCTTGTCCTTGTCGGCAAAGAGTTCGATCGCATGCCCTGTCGGGATGGTGAAGCGAAAGCGCACGCCGGTATGCGGGTGCTCGCCCGCGGCGATCCACTGGCAATCGGTAGCCAGGCCGGATTGCTCCACCTCCTGCGCCAGCCGCTCCAGCGTGTGGCCGCTGTCGACCCGAAAACCCATGTAGTCCATGCCCGGGCTGTCGGCCTCGCGCAGCACCACGCTGTGGTGGTCGTGCTCGTCCCATGCCTTCAGGAACACCCGGCCCTGCGCATCGCGCGCGGTTTCGATCAAGCCGAGTACCTCGGTGTAGTGTTTCAGCGCCGGTTCCAGCTCCAGCACGCGCAGGGCTACATGCCCCGGTCGCAATACGCCTGTCAATGCCATGATGGGTCTCCTGGTGTGGTGGGGTGGCGTTGTGTGGGTGCCACCTTCCTTGCTTGTGCTTCGTTTGCTTGCTACCAGCCCCGTTCGCGCCGGCGCTGCTTTTCCAGGCAGCGCTGCAGCAGGGCTACCGGCCGCAGGCGGATGTCGCTGTCCGGAAAGGTCTTGCAGGCCAGCACCAGCCCGTCGCGCTGCTCCGCTTCGGACAGGCAGGCGCGGCTCATCTTGCCGGCGTGGTAGTCGCCGGCCTCGATGCGGACCTTGCACACGCCGCAGCCGCCGCCGCGGCAGCCGGCGGGGATGCCGCGCTGGCCCAGCACTTCCATGGCCCGCAGCAGGTTCTGCTCCGGCGCGCAGGGGTAGCGCAGCCCGCTGCCGGCGATCTCGACGGTATGCATGGCCGGCCTCCTCAGATCTTGAACAGCGGACTGCGCGCGCTGTTCTGCGCATCGGCCGCGGACAGGAACTTTTCGGTGTGGATATCCGCCTCGAACAGCCGGCCCTGCATCAGCGTGCGGATGCAGGCCTCGATCATCGGCGGCGGCCCGCACAGGTAGGCCTTGTGGCCGCGGAAGTCGGCATTGCCGTCTTGCGCGTAGAGCTGCTGCAACACGTCGTGCACGTAGCCGCGCGCGCCGCTCCAGCCGCTGTCGGCGGGTTCGTCCGACAGCGCGGGCACGTAGCGGAAGTTGGGGTGGGCCTGCGCCAGCGCCTGGAACTCGGCGTCGTAGTACAGCTCGCCGCGGTTGCGCGCGCCCTGCACCAGCGTGATCGGCAGGGCCTCGCCGGCGGCCAGCAGGTCCAGGATCATCGCGCGCGGGCTGGACAGGCCGGAGCCGCCCGCCAGGAACAGCATCGGCACCTGCGCCGACTTGCGCACGAAGAAGCGGCCATAGGGCGCTGAGAACGACAGTTCATCGCCGACCGCCAACTGGTCGTGCAGGTAGCCGGTGGCCTGCCCGTCCGGCACGCGCCGCACGTGCAGCTCGACCAGGTCGTCGCCCGGCGCGTTGGCCAGCGAGAACGCGCGCGGCTGGTCGCAGCCCGGCACGGTCAGGTTGACATACTGACCAGCCTGGAATGCCGTGCGTCCGCCATTCTTCACACGCAGCCAGATGCCCAGGATGGTGGGCGTCAGGGCGCGCGTCTCGACAACCTCGGCGCGATAGTCGGCCAGCGGCAGGCCCAGCGCATCGGCGTCTTCCTCGATGTCGGCCTCGATCACCAGGTCCGACTGCGCGGTCGCGCAGCAGGCCAGGCACTGGCCGTTGTCACGCTCGAAATCCATCAGCGCGAAGCTGGAGGCCTCGCCCTGCTCGACCTCGCCGTCCACCACCTGCACCTTGCAGGTGGCGCACAGGCCGTGGCAGCAGGCATGAGGCAGCCACACGCCGTTGCGCAGGCAGGCATCCAGCACGGTCTGCCCCGGAGCGATGGGGATTGTCTGCCCGATCGGTTCAATGGTCAGCGAATACATCTTGGTCTCCTTCCGGTGGTGCGTTCGACCATGCGCCTCAGCTGCGGCTGCCGCCGATGCCGTCCAGCCCCGGCGTGCGGAAGCGGATCACGTCCTTGTGGCCCAGGCCGTTCTCTTCCAGCGAGCGGTCCAGTTCCGGCTGCCAGGGCTGGCCGCCGCGCAGCCACTGCACCTGGCCCCAGTCGATGCGGGCAAAGTCGGGGTGGTAGCCGTAGACGCCGGGCAGCACCTTGTCCACCACCTCGCGCAGCGGCATCAATGGCGGGAACGGGAGGCAATGCGGGGCGCAGAACAGCAGGTGGCCGTCCCAGCCGATATAGAGCAGGCGGTTGCCGTGGAACACGGCCTCGCGGTCGGCCGCCTCGAAGGCGTAGTCGCCGATGGATACGACGGGCATGGTTGTCTCCTTGTCTTTTGATGGGGCCGCTTCAGGCGGCGTCGGCGGCAGGCCCGATGCCCTTCCACGCGTTCCAGTTGCGCTGGTCCTGCGAGCCCTCGAAGTCCAGGTTGTCAGCACCCGGGTTCAGCCGGTACCACTTGAGCACGTCCTCCAGCGTGGCGCCGCCGCAGTTGCCCTGGTAGATCTGGTGCACCGGCAGCCAGGCCTGCGCGTACTTGGCGGGCTCGTCGTCGAAGATGTCCTTGCAGCCGTCCGAGCAGAAATGGAACTTCATGCCGTGGTAGCTGCTTTCGCGGTAGCAGGTCTGGGTCGGGTCGTCCGGCTCCGAGAACACCATCGGGATCTGGCAGGTCTGGCACAGCATCGGCAGCGTGGCGTTGTAGAAGCGGTCGCCGGCCTGCTGGCGCTCCTGCCAGTGGTCCAGGCGCGGCTTGTAGTAGCGCTCGAAGGTCTGCGGATATTTCTCGGCCAGCCATGCCATCTCGTCGGCCTTGGGCACCCAGGTGTGGAAGCCGGCCGCGCCCGCGTAGTTGTAGAAGGTGGCCCAGGCTTCGTGCGTGATGCGGTCCTTGGTCTTGGTGGCCACTTCGTGGTACTTGGGCATGCGCAGGCCGTAGCGCTCCAGGTCCTTGAACAGCGCCCCGCCCGCCTGCTCGAAGTACATCTCCCAGGCCTCGGCCCACGACATCACGCGCTTGGGCAGCATGTAGTCCATCATCATGCCGACCAGCGTGAGCAGGCGGAAGCCGCGCCAGAACCACTTGTCCAGCCACTTCTGCAGGATCGGGATATTGCCGGGGTCCTGCTCGCACAGGAACTTGACCACTTCCAGGCCCAGCGTCATGTGGCGCGACTCGTCGGACTGCGCGGAGAAGCCGAAGGTCACCGTGGCCATGTCGCCGTTGTAGGCGGCGCCCGACATGAACGGCATGAACAGCAGGTTGGTCAGCACATACTCGAACGAGAACGAGATCGCGGTGATGAACTCGAACGGCCCCGCGCTCATCGCGTCCTCGAAGTAGGACTTGGGCACCGACAGGTACCAGACCCGGTCGTGCATGTGGCGCCATTCGCCAAAGCCGTGGAAGTACTTGTTGTAGACCGACAGCGTGTGCAGCTGGGTCTGGGCGTGGCGCAGCTCGTCGACCGACTGCATCTGCGCCGCCACGCGCGCGCCGGCGCCGCGGAAATGCCGGCCCAGGTGCGCGTAGCCGCGGTGGGCAGCGTATTCCAGCGGCGTCACGCCGGTCAGGAACAGCCGCAGCGCGTTCAGGTAGCGCGGATCGGATACGTTCAGGTGGCCGTTGTTCTGCACGAACGAGTCGATGATCGCGTACAGCTTGCGCTCTTTCTCCGACTGGTATTTCCAGTAGGCATCCATGGTCATGCGGAACGGGTCTTCCCATTTGTCCCAGTCGTGGATGCGGATGCCCTCGTACTTGTCGAACGGGAAGACCTTGTCCATCGGCTCGTAGGTCGTTTCCCAGGCCAGGTCCCGCGTCATCGAGGCGTACTTCTCGCGCAGGTTGAGCTTCTTGCGTGCGTCCATGATGTCTCCGTGATGTTCTCTATGCCGCTGCGGTGTCAGGCGTTCCAGCGCAGCGTGAAGGCGTCTTCGTCTTCGTCGATGTTTCCGCACAGCGAGATCAGGTTCAGGTGGATCTCCTGCAGGTCCCAGTCGCGGCCGAGCTTGCCGGCCACCAGTTCGCGCACGATGGTCAGGTGGCCGGGGGCGTCGATCTTGACCATGGCGGGAAACTGCGACACCACCGCATGCGGGTTGGCCTCAGTGATGGCGTCGATGATGGGTCGGGTGTCGTCGTTGTTCTGCAGGGCGATGTAGACGTTGGCAGCGGTGGCTGACATGGCGTGTCTCCGTGGGGTTCGTTGTGGGCGGATCAGGCAGCCAGGCCGAGCTTGCCCAGGCGGACTTCGAACTGCTCGCGGCACAGCGCCACCATCTGCGCGCCGTCCTCGCCGGTGAGCGCGTCAGCCACCGGCACCAGCGCCTGCGCCACCTCTGCGCAGGCGGCGCGCGCCCAGCCAGACAGCAGCACGCGGTTGGCGTCGGACTCGGCCGCGGCGGCCTGGATCACGGCATCGACCCAGCGTGCGTGCTCGTCGCGCCAGTCGTTCATGAATTCGGTCAGCACCGCCAGCCCGGTGCCGCAGGCGCGCGCGATTACCGCGTCGGCATGCTGGTAGACCAGCGGGTAGAGCAGTCCGTCGAGCACCAGGTTCTGGGCGACGAAGGTCTCGAACCAGTCCTCGGTGACAAAGGTGTGCTCGACAAAGCGGCGCAGCGGCTGCCACGCGGCACTCTCCAGCCAGGCCACCCTGGCACGCTCCAGCGCCACGCCGGTATTGCCGTCCAGCAGCATGCCGATGCGCGACAGGTATTGGGCGATGCCCAGGCGGTCCATCGCGCAATAGGTGCAGGCCTGCGTGATGGCCGTGCCCCAGCCATAGTCGGCGCAGTAGAAGTTGTTCATGTTGGCGCCCCACTCCACATGGCGCAGCGGCAGCAGGCCGGTGGCCAGGCGTTCCTGCCATTCGGCCGGCAGCGCCTGCAGCAGCCCGCGCTTCTCGACGAAGGCAAAGCTCTTCTCGGTTGCATCCTGCTGGCGCCCACGCGCGGTAACGTAGGCGCCGTAGTAGAACTGGCGCGGGTCCTTCAGCGCGTACCAGTCCTGCATCAGGATTGCTGTGCGGCGCTTGTCATACAGCTCAAATCCGGGGTCCCAGGTCGGGCGGTAGTGGAAGTTCACCTCCGACTGCACGTCGTAGGTCGCCTCCTGGTAGCGCGACGCCGGCTTGTCGCCGAAGCGGCGCGCGACATGGCCGTAGGTCTGGCGCAGCGGCTGGATCTGCTGGGTCTTGATATCGACTTGCATCGCTTGGTCTCCTGTATCCCTTCTCTCTTTGTGATGCGGTGGCTGCGGCGTCAGTCGTCGGCTTGCGGCTGCGGCGCGGCTTCCAGCGGCGGCAGGAAGCGCACGCGATTGACGCAGCAGAAGGCTTCGAACATCGGCTCCGGCATGATCAGTTCGACGTTGAGCTCTGGGTCGGCCACGCTGAAGGCGAACTGCACAAACCCTTCGGGGGTGCGGCCCTCGACCCGCACATAGCGCGGCGTGGCTTCGAACAGGGGAACCGACGGGGTGTTCATGGCGCGCTCCTTTGCGTTGGCTGGACATAGGCCTTACTGCGAAGACCGTGCCAGCGAGCGCGAAGCGTTGTGGGACAAGGGTTGCGGGGAATTGGCGGTGGCGAGCGTGCGCGTTAACCCGAAAAGGTCCGCGCGAAACCTGTCGATGAATTGATGAAGCTGTCCGCAAGCCTTGATCAAATGATCAAAAGCCGCGCCGGGCGGGCGTTTGCGGGCAGCGAGCAGATGCGGATGGGATTGCCCTGCGGCGCAGCAGCGTGCGTGGGCAACATAGGTGTGAAGACTTGATCTGGCAGGGAAAAATCGCTGGCGCGGTGCAGCATCGGGCAACTTCGGGCCGATGCGCGGCCGGGAGGGGCTGCATCAAATGATCAAGTGGGGAAGCCGGGAAGTCGGGAGGAAGCGAGGGAAGGCCAGGCTGGGTGGTGCAGGGGATCACGTGAAGGCGCTTGATCTACCGCA
>NZ_JFJW01000019.1:213-22549 GCF_000611125.1 Cupriavidus sp. SK-4 | reverse complement strand
TCTCCCGCAAGCGGGAGAGGGGAGCAAACCCTCGGCATTTGAAGCCTGAAAGCGGCCTCAGTTACCGTTGCCGTGGCCGTTACCCCCACGCGTACCGCGCATCTTCCACCGATACGCCAGCTGCGGCCGCGTAATACCGAGCAACCGCGCCGCCTGGCTCATATTGCCGTTGGCGCGCTGCATGGCCGCCTCCATCAGCACGGTCTCGACGTCGCCCAGCGCCAGCTGCTGCTCTGACATCTGGTCCAGCAGTGCATGGACCGCGGCTTCGCGCAGGTCTGGCAAGGTGCCGCCCGCCCCGAGCCGCGGCGCGGTATCCACCACCGGTGCCACGGTGCCCGGCAGGAACAGGTGGTCGGCGGTGATCTGGCCGCCCTGGCTGGCCAGGATCACGCCGCGCTCGATCACGTTCTCCAGTTCGCGCACATTGCCGGGCCAGTCATAGTGGCGCAGCTCGGCCAGCGCGCGGTCGGTGATGCCGACGATGCGCTTGCCGTGGCGCGCGCCGTAGCGGGCCACGAAGCGCTCGGCCAGCGGCCGGATATCGTCCAGGCGCTCGCGCAGCGGCGGGATCGTGACCGGGTAGACATTGAGGCGGTAGTACAGGTCCTTGCGGAAAGTGCCCTGCTTCACGGCTTCGGCCAGGTCGACATTGGTGGCGGCCACCAGCCGCACGTCCACCTTGCGCGTGCCGGTGCCGCCCACGCGCTCGACCTCGCCTTCCTGCAGCACGCGCAGCAGCTTGGACTGGGCCGATGCCGACAGCTCGCCCAGCTCGTCCAGGAACAGGGTGCCGCCGTGCGCGCGCTCGAAGCGCCCGGGGCGCGACTGGCTGGCGCCGGTGAAGGCGCCCTTTTCCACGCCGAACAGCTCGGACTCGATCAGCTCATCGGGAATTGCCGCGCAGTTCACGGCGATGAAGGGCTTGTCGGCGCGCCCGCTCACGCTGTGCAGCGCCTGCGCGAAACGCTCCTTGCCCACGCCGGTCTCGCCCAGCAGCAACACCGTCACGTTGCTGGCCGCGGCGCGTTGCAGCAGGCTCCAGGCGGCGCGAAAGCCTGGCGAGGTGCCGACCAGGTCGGCCGGCGTGGCCGGGGTGCCCTGCAGCGCGCGCAGGTGCTCGACCTCGCTCTGCAGGGCGATGATGGTCTCGATCACGGGATCGGGCTGGTACAGCGCCAGCGCCTGCGCGCCGTCTTCCCAGGCTTCCACCGGCTTGCCGATGATGCGGCAGTGCGGGTGCCCGCAGGCGATGCACTCGACCTCGCGGTACAGGATGGTGCGCCCCATCAGCGCCGAGGTGTAGCCGGTGGCGTAGCCGATCTGCATCCAGCAGGCAGGCTCGTCGACGATGCCGAACAGCTGGCGGTGGACGTCGCCCTCGAAGGAGTCTTCCCACAGGAATTCGCCATCGTAGATGCCGGCGGCGATGTCGATGTCGACCTTGACCGGCGTGACCCGCACCACCCCCTCGATGGTATGCAGGCAGGGCCCGATCTCCAGCTGGCCGAAGTCGCTGTGGCCGGCGCGCAGCTTGCGCGCGACCTCCGCATCGCGCATGCCCGAATGGAAGCCCATGCGCATGAACAGGCCGCGCGCGCGCTCCATGCCCAGGGTGTCCACCAGTTCCTTGCGCAGCGCGCCCAGGGCGGCGGTATGGATCAGGATCATGCGCTGCTCGTCCAGCCAGATCGCGCCCTCCTCCATGGCGAAGCGCAGGCGGCGGGCAAGATCGGCTAGGCCATCGCGCATGGTGGCCGAGAACTTGTCGGTTGAACTGCTCATTGTCTCCCCTCAGTGCCGGCGGGTGATCCGCTCGAGTGTGCCTTTCGGCTGGCATCTTACGCACATTATGTGCCAGGGAGACGGGGGCAGGGTAATGACATTCCCCCGGAGCATTTCCGGGGGCGTCTCCCTATGAACCGCGTTGGTCCGGGCCGCTCAATCCGCCCGGATACCCCGCTGGCGGATCAGCACACCCCACTTGTCGGTTTCCTTCGCCAGGTGCTCGCGCAGCACCGCCGGCGAACTGCCGATCGGCTCGGCGCCGATCAGCGCCAGCCGCTTCTGCACCGCGGGCTTGCGCAGCGCCTCGAGCATGGCGCGGTTGAGCGTGTCGATGACCGCCTGCGGCGTCTTCGCCGGCACGAAGGCGGCGAACCACGGCGACAGTTCATAGCCCGGCAGGCCGGCTTCGGCCACCGTCGGCACATTGGGCAGCGCGCTGGAGCGCTTGCTGGTGGTGACCGCGATCGCCGTCAGCTTGCCCGATTCGATATGCGGCCTGGCCGAGGTGATGCTGTCGAACATGTAGTCGACCTGCCCGCCCAGCAGGTCCGTCATGGCGGGGCCGCTGCCCTTGTAGGGGATATGCAGCATGTCGACGCCGGCCATGGACGTGAACAGCTCGCCCGCCAGGTGGATCGAGGTGCCGTTGCCGGCGGAGGCATAGGTGTACTTGCCCGGCGCCGCCTTGGCGTGCGCCACCACATCCTTGACGGTGCTTTCCTGGCGCCGCGCCTTGCTGGCCACCAGCACGTTGGGCACCACCGCCAGCAGCGACACCGGCGCGAAGTCCTTGACCGGGTCGTAGCTCAGCCGGCCGTACAGCGCCGGGTTCACGGCCATGCCGTTGGCGACGATGATCAGCGTGTAGCCATCGGCGGGCGCGCGCGCTACCAGTTCGGCGCCGATATTGCCGCCGGCGCCCGGCCGGTTCTCGACCACGATGGCCTGGCCCAGCGTGCGCGACATGTCTTCGCCCAACGTGCGCGCGATATTGTCCATGGCACCGCCCGCGGGGAACGGCGCGATCCAGCGGATCGGATGGTCGGGATAGGCCGCGTGCGCGGCCGGCGCAGCGAACGACAGGCCGGCAGCCAGTGCCAGCGCCCCTGCGCGGCCGGTGCTTGCCAGCCGCTGGAATAACGTCTTCATTAGTCTCCTCACTTGATGCGTGCAGGCTCCGGTGTGCCGTGCGGGGGGGGGGGTGAGCTGTCTGCCAGTTCAGCCGCGCCGGTAGTGCGCCAGCTTGTCTTCGTCCAACGCCAGCCCCAGGCCGGGGCCTTCGGGCAGGTGCAGGCTGAAGTCGCGGTACTCGGGGCGCTGCTGCACGATATCGTCCTTGAGCAGCAGCGGTCCGAACAGCTCGGTGCCCCAGGCCAACTGCGGCAGCGTGCAGAAGCCATGCGCCGCGGCGATGGTGCCGACGCTGCCCTCCAGCATGGTGCCGCCGTACAGCGCGATGCCGGCGGCATCGCCCACCGCGGCGGTGCGCAGCATGCCGAAGATGCCGCCGGCCTTGGCGATCTTCAGCGCGAACACGTCGGCGCCGCCGATGCGCGCCAGTTCCATCGCATCTTCCGGGCCGCACACCGCTTCATCGGCCATGATCGGCACCACGAAGCGCGCGGCCAGCCGGGCCAGCGCCATGCGCTGCTCACGCGGAGTGGGCTGCTCGATCAGGTCGATGCCGGCGGCTTCCAGCATGGCGATGCCGGTGGCGGCGTCGGCCTCGTTCCAGGCCTGGTTGACGTCGACGGTGACGCGCGCCCGCTCGCCCAGCGCGCGCTTGATCGCGGCCACGTGGGCCACGTCGTCGCGCACGCTGCGCCGGCCGATCTTCAGCTTGAAGGTATGGTGGCGGCGCTCGGCCAGCAGTTGCTCGGCCTCGGCAATGTCGCGGGCGGTGTCGCCGCTGGCAAGCGTCCACAGCACCGGCAGGGTCGACCGCACCGCGCCCCCCAGCAGCGTGGCCAGCGGCACGCCCAGGCGCTTGCCCTGCGCATCCAGCAACGCGGTCTCCAGCGCGGACTTGGCGAAGCGGTTGCCGCGCGCGACCTTGCCCAGCCGCGCCATCGCGCCATGCACGTTGGTGGCATCCTGGCCAGCCAGCGCAGGGGCCAGGTAGGTGTCGATGGTCAGCTTGATGCCTTCCGGGCTTTCGTCGCCATAGGACAGGCCGCCGATGGTGGTGGCCTCGCCGATGCCCTCCACGCCGTCGCTGCAGCGCAGCCGCACGATCACCAGCGTCTGCTGCTGCATGGTGGCCATGGCCAGCTGGTGTGCCCGGATGGTGGGCAGGTCCACCAGGATGGCTTCCACTGAAGTGATAGTCGTGGTCATACCTTGTCGATGCAAATTGATAATTGAAGTCAAGTATGCGGCTTGACTTTGCCGGCGTCCAAGACCGATGATGTCTCAATCGATACCCTACAGGTATGGGAGCAGGACACCAATGGAACTCCGGCACCTGCGTTATTTCCAGGTCGTGGCCCAGGAACTCAACGTCACCCGCGCCGCCGAGCGGCTGCATATGGCGCAGCCGCCGCTGTCGCGCCAGATCCGCCAGTTGGAAGAGGAAGTGGGCGTGGCACTGTTCGACCGCGTCGGCCGCGGGCTGCGGCTGACCGAGGCGGGCCGCTTCCTGCTGGAGCAGTCCACCCAGCTGACGCAGCGGCTGGAAGAAACCATCGAAGGCACGCGCCGCATCGGGCGGCAGGACAAGCGCTGGTTCGGCATCGGCTTCGTGCCGTCGGTGCTGTATGGCGTGCTCCCGGAACTGATCCGCGAACTGCGTGAATCAGACCGGCACGACCAGCAGGTAGAGGTAGGACTGGCAGAGATGATCACCGTTGAGCAGATCGAGGCGCTCAAGGCCGGCCGCATCGACCTGGGCTTCGGCCGCATCGCGCTGAATGATCCCGCCATCCGCCAGCAGGTGGTGATGGCCGAGCCACTGGTGGCAGCGCTGCCCGCACGCCTGCCCGCGCCCCGCCGCAAGGCGCTGACGCCACAGGCGCTGGCGGCGCAGCCGTTCATTCTTTACCCGGCCCGGCCGCGGCCCAGCTATGCCGACCACCTGCTGTCGCTGTTCCGCGCGCAGGGCCTGCAATTGCGTGTGGCGCAGGAGGCCAACGAACTGCAGACCGCGCTGGGGCTGGTGGCGGCCGGCATAGGCATCACGCTGGTGCCCGCGTCGATCCAGCGGCTGCATCGCGACGACGTGCGCTACTGCCCGATCGACGCGCCGGGCTTCGTGTCGCCGGTCATCATGAGCTATCGCGAAGGCGACACGTCACCGTTCCTGGCGCGGGTGGTGGAATGGGTGATGCGGCAGAGACAGTAAGCTGCATCAGGTGCCGGTGAACTGCGGCCTGCGCTTTTCCTTCCAGGCCAGCGCGCCTTCGCGGATGTCCTGCGACTGGGTAGCCCGGCTGATGTCGCCAGCCAGCGCCTCGGTATCCAGCGTGCCGCGCCCGATCGCGTTCAGGTGCCGTTTCATGCCTTGCACCGCCAGCGGTGCCAGCCCGGCCACCGTGTCGCTGAGCTGGTCGGCGCGCTCGCGCAGGCGCTCGGCCGGCAGCAGCTCGGTCAGGAAGCCGCGGCGGAGCATCTCGTCGGCGTCGATGCGCTCCGCAGTCAGGAACAGGTGCTTGGCGTGGTTCAGGCCCAGCCGGCTGATATAGCGCTCCATGCCGCGCTGGTAGAAATGCAGCCCCAGCCGCGCCGCGGGCATGAACATGTCCACCGCGGCGGTGCCAAGCCGGAAATCGCACGCCAGCGCCAGGTCCGTGCCGCCGCCATAGACGCCGCCGTGGATCTCGGCAATGGTCACCGCGCGGCAATCTTCCACCGCGTTGACCAGGGTCTCGAAGCCGGCACCGCGCTGCCCGGCCGCGAGCCTGCCGATATCGAAGCCGCTGCAGAAGTACTTGCCGGTGCCGCGCAGGCGCAGCACGCGCAGGTCGCTGTCGTTCACGGCATCGACATGCCGTTGCAGCTCGGCCAGGTCATCCGGCCCGAGGCGGTTGGCCACCTCCGGGCGGCGCAGCGTGATCGTGGCGACATGACCGGCAATGTCGAGCGAAGGAAGGGAACCATCAGTCTGCATCGGGATTACTCCAGGTAGGGATCATTGGGCACCGGCCTGCGGGGCGCGACGGCGTTTCATCTTGCGCTCGCCGGGTTCAGGGAATCAGCACAGCCGAGCCCGTGGTGGCCCGGCCCTCCAGGTCACGGTGCGCGTCGCGCACGGCGGCCAGCGGGTAGCGGTGGTTGACCTCCAGCCGCAGCTGCCCGCCCGCGACCGCGGCGAACAGCGTGGCCGCGGCATTGGCCAGCGCCTGCGGGCTGGCGATATAGGTGCGCAGCGTCGGCCGCGACACGATCAGCGAGCGCGCGTGCAGCAGTTGCAGGTCGAAGGCCTCCACGTCGCCCGACGCGGTGCCGTAGTTGATCGCCATGCCGCACGGCCGCAGGCATTGCAGCGACGGCACGAACACGTCCTTGCCCACGGCGTCGTAGACCACCGCCACGCCCTCGCCGCCGGTCAGCGCCTGCACTTCGGCCACGAAGTCCGCCTCGCGGTAGTTGATGACATGGTGGCAGCCATGTTCCAGCGCCACCGCGCGCTTGGCCTCGCTGCCCACGGTGCCGATCACGGTCGCGCCGAGCGCGCGCGCCCACTGCGACAGCAGCACGCCCATGCCCCCGGCCGCGGCGTGCACCAGCACGGCGTCGCCCGACTGCACTGCATAGAGCCGGCGCAGCAGGTACTCGGCCGTCAGTCCGCGCAGCAGCGTGGCGCCGGCCACCTCTTCCGGGATCGCGTCAGGCAAAGGCACGACCCGGCCGGCTGGCACGTTGCGCGTCACCTGATAGGCGCCGGGATGCATACAGGCGACGCGCTGGCCAACCTCGAACCCTTCTACGCCGGGACCAACCGCGGTCACCTTGCCGGCGCCAACCGAGCCCAGCGTGACCGGGAACGGCGCCGCGGTGTAGGGTCCATGCGCGCCCTTGCGCTGGTAGATGTCCGCGAAATTCAGGCCGATGGCCGACTGGCACAGCTGCAGTTCGCCGGGACCGGGCGGCGGCACCGTGACCTGGCAGGACTCCAGCACCTCAGGTCCGCCCACCCTGTTAATACAGACAGAATCAGTCAGCATACAAACCCTCAAAACATGGGCGCCGGTCAGGCGCGAACACGGTTGGAACTGGCAGCCTGGCCGCCGACCCGCCTATTCCATATGACTCAAATAGCATTTTCATAGGAGAAATGTGACGCAAATCCGTATGAATGCCCTCGCAGCCTACGCCATCCCGTCGCACTTCGCATCGTGGAAACTCCGTATACGTATTCATATTACAGTTATTTGTATACTCAAGGCCATTCCATCGCCAAGGAACTGCCATGACGTCTTTGCCTCCCGGCACCGAAGCCGCCGGACCCCACGCCCCGCCGGCGGACCTGCCGCTGTCCGGCATCACCGTGCTGGACCTGTCCATCGCCCGCGCCGGCCCGGCGGCGGTGCGCCTGCTGTCGGACTGGGGCGCCGACGTGATCCGCGTGGAACCGCCCCCGCCGCAGGACCGCGGTTCCGTCACCGGGCGGCGGCGCGGCTCGGACGAGCAGAACCTGCATCGCAACAAGCGCAGCCTGTGCCTGGACCTGAAGACGCCGCAGGGCGCCGAGGTGCTGGCGCGCCTGGTGCGCCGGTCGGATGTGGTGGTGGAAAACTTCCGCTCGGTGGTCAAGGAGCGGCTGGGGCTGACCTACGAGCGCCTGAGCGCGATCAATCCGCGCGTGATCCTGGCCAGCATCTCGGGCTTCGGCCAGGACGGGCCCTATTGCGAGCGCCCGGGACTGGACCAGATCGTGCAGGGCATGTCGGGGCTGAGTTCGGTCACCGGCGAGCCCGGCAAAGGCCCGCTGCGCGTGGGCATTGCCATCTCCGACACCACCGCGGGCATGTTCCTGGGCCAGGGCATCCTGCTGGCGCTGCTGCACCGCGCGCGCACCGGCCGCGGGCAATGGGTCCATACCTCGCTGATCGAGGGCATGCTCAACAAGCTGGACTTCCAGGCCACGCGCTACACCGTCGACGGCGAAGTGCCGACGCAGCAGGGCAATGCGCACCCGACGCTGGTGCCGATGGGCACCTACCGCTGCCGCGACGGCGTGGTCAATATCGCCGCCAGCACCGACCGCATGTGGACCAACTTCTGCCGCACCGTCGAGGCCGGCTGGCTGCTGGACGATCCCGCGTTCCAGACCGCCACGGGCCGTGCCGCCGAGCGCCACCGGCTGGACGAGGCCATCAACCGGTGCACCGCCGCCTTCAGCGCGGCCGAACTGACTTCGCGCCTGAATGCCGCCGGCGTGCCGTGCGGGCCGGTGTTCGATATCGGCCAGGCCTTTGAGGACGCGCAGGTGCGCCACCTGCGCATGACCCGGCCCGCCGAGCACCCGGCGCTGGGGCCACTGGAACTGCTGCGCTCGCCGATCAACCTGTCGGCGGCGCCGCACCCCGAGCGCTTTGCCCGCGCCGCACCCGATCCCGGCGAGCACACCGACGAGATCCTGCGCGGGCTTGGCTATGACGAAGCCGGCGTCGCGGCCCTGCGCAAAGCCAAGGTGGCGTCCTGAGCGCCAGCGGCCAGGACACGCAATAGCGATAACGAGAACACAAAGGAGACAGCGATGAAACACACCCTCGGGCGCGCCGCGATCGGCGCCGCTCTTGCCACCCTGGCTGCGTTGCCCGGCATGGCCGCTGCGCAGGACTACCCGACCCGGCCGATCCGGCTGCTGGTGGGCTACACGCCGGCGGGCGCGGCCGACTATGTCTCGCGCGTGTTCGGCGAGGCTCTGTCAAAGGAGCTTGGCCAGACCGTGCTGGTGGACAACAAGCCCGGCGCCGGCAGCACGCTGGCCTCCGCGGCACTGGCGCAGGCGGTCCCTGACGGCTACACCCTGGGCCTGGCCACGTCCACGCTGTATGGCATCGACCAGCAGCTCTACAAGGCCCGCTACAAGGCGACCGACTTCACCCCGGTGACGCGGCTGACCGTGTCGCCACTGATCCTGGCCGTCAACAAGAACCTGAACGTCAGCGACATCAAGACCCTGGTGGCCAAGGCGCGCGCGCAGCAAGGCAAGTTCAACTACTCGTCCTCCGGCATCGGCGGCTCGCCGCATCTCGCCGGGCTGCAGTTCGAGAAAGCCACCGGAGTCAAGATGACACACGTGCCCTACAAGGGCGGCGCACCGGCGCTGCAGGCCGTGGCCGCGGGCGAGGTGGAGTTGTCGTTTGGCACGGCGGCGTCGGTGTTGCCGATGGGCACGCAGGGTGTGGTGAAGATGATCGGCGTGACCACGCCCAAGCCGTCGGCGGTGGCGCCGGGCCTGCCGGCGCTGGCGGAGATGGGGCTGCCGGGTTTTGATTTCACCTTCTGGTTCGGGCTGTACGGGCCGGCCGGGCTGCCCGACGGCATCCGCGACAAGCTCTTTGCCGCCACTGCCAAGGTGATGGCCGATCCGCAGCTGCGCGCGAAGCTCGCCTCCAATGGCAGCGAGGTCTCCACCTCGGCGTCGCCCGCGGAGTTCGGCAAATGGGCCGCGGCAGACGGCAAGTCGGCCGTGACGCGGATCGAGCAGGCCGGCGTCAAGCTGGACTGAGCCAGCGCCATGGGCTAACGCCGGCCGCGCTTGCCGCCGGCCTCGTCGCCGGGCATGGAAGCAATCATGTCCGCGTAGACGTCGCCCCCTGTGGCGATATGTCGGACCATCGCCGCTGCGGCGTCGTCCTCGTTGCCGCGCACGATCGCGCCCATCACCGCCTCATGCTCGGCCAGCGAGGCCAGGATGCGAGCCGGCTTCTCGAAGCGCAGGTCGCGCATGCCGCGCATGCGCGCGCGCATGGTGCGGATCTGCCGCGACAGGATGTCATTGCAGCAGGCCGCGTAGATGACTTCATGGAAGGCGTCGTTGGCCTCGCGGTAGCGATCGGAATCGGCACGCTCCGCGGCCGCGCGGCAGTCATCGAACGCGGCCTGCATCGCCGTGCGCTGCGCCGCACTGATGCGGCGCGCGGCCAGCCGCGCCGCCAGCGCCTCCAGCTGCACCAGGATCTCGTTCATCGCCACGTACTCGCGCAGCGAGATCGACGACACGATCGCGCCCTGGCGCGGCACCAGGTCCACCAGGCCGGCCGACTCCAGCTGGATCAGCGCCTCGCGCACCGGCGTGCGCGACACGCCAAAGCGCGCCAGCAGCTGCTGCTCTTCCAGCTGGGCGCCGCTGGGGAGCTTTCCGGAAAGAATCTCCTGCTCGATCGCGGCGCGGATGGTTTCGGACAGGCTCTTCTTTTCTTCGGACATGGACTGCGGCGGCGTGCGGAGGACGGGGATGGCGTGATTCTACCCTGCCATGCGTATTCATTGATGCCCGTTGTGTGCACACGATGGGCCCCACGCACGCCAGCTTGACTGAGAGTGGGCGGGGCCAGCCAGCAATTGCCAACTCTGCCAGCGCGACACTTTTGGTTACAAAACCAAATCGCCAAATGTGTTTGATGTCAAACATCTGACATTTGACCAATCAACAATCGCTCACTGTCACGACAAGCCAAGGCCAAGCGCACCCGAACCGGCCAGTTCCCCGCACTTGTCGTCCGCGCGGCGGAAGTCCATGGGCCTGCATCCGATGTCGGCGCATGGGCTCGGCAATCGTTATCCCCCTCAACGACTACAGGGCATGCACAAATGAGACCTTCATTGCTGTCGCGTTCCGCCCGGCCATGGCTGGCGGCCGGCACCCTCACCCTCGCACTGATGCTTACCGCCTGCGGCGGCGACGACTCGTCGGGCGCGAGCGGCAGCACCCTCCAGCCCACCGCCGCCAATGGCAACAAGCCGGACCAGCCAGGCAAGCCTGACCGGCCCGGCACCTGCACCACGCGTTGCGCCCCGTGATGCGGGCCCTTTTTCGATCCAGCGACAGACCGACCCAGCCACAGCCATGACCTTCAACCCGTCAAAAAGACAGTTCCTGAAGACCAGCCTCGGCACCGGCGCCGCCGCCGCGGTGCTGGCCAGCTTTCCGCCCAGCATCCGCCGCGCGCTCGCCATCGAGGCCAACAACGCCACCGGTACCATCCAGGACGTCAAGCACGTCGTGATGGTGATGCTGGAGAACCGCTCGTTCGACAACTACTTCGGCACCTTCAAGGGCGTGCGCGGCTACGGTGACCGCTTCGCGATCCCATTGCCCAATGGCAAGAACGCGTTCTACCAGACCGATGCCAACGGCAATCTCCTGACGCCCTACCATCTCGACGAAACCCAGGGCAACGCGCAGCGTGCCGGCGGCACGCCGCACACCTGGCCCGATGCGCAGGCCGCGTGGGACCACGGCCGCATGGACCGCTGGCCGGTGGCCAAGAAGACGCTGTCGATGGGCTACTACGATGACGCCGAGATCCCGTTCCAGCGCGCGCTGGCTGACGCCTTCACGTTGTGCGATGCCTACCACTGCGCGATGCACACCGGCACCATCCCCAACCGCCTGTTCTACTGGACCGGCAGCAACGGTCCCACCGGCGACAACGTCGCGGTGATGATTAACGAGTTCAACGCGGGCGCGGATGTGGGCCCCTCCACCGAAGGCTGGACCTGGAAGACCTACGCCGACCGCCTGCAGGCCGCCGGCGTGGGCTGGAAGGTCTACCAGAACGTGCCGGACAACTATGGCTGCAACCAGATGATGAGCTTCCGGCACTGGCGCGCAGAGATGGAGAAGATGCCCGTCGGGCGCAAGCTCTCCAACACCGCCGGCACCGGCGTCAACCCGCCCTACAACCCGGACATCGACGACCAGTACAGCCCGCTGGCCAAGGGCTTCTGCAACACCATGCCCGACGGCGGCTTCCTGCAGTCGCTGCGTGACGACGTGCTCAACGGCAAGCTCCCTGAGGTGTCGTGGATCATCCCGCCGGCCGAGTTCAGCGAGCACCCCGGCCCGTCCAGCCCGGCCAAGGGCGGCTGGTACGTGCAGGCCATCCTGGACGCGCTGACGGCATCGCCCGAGGTCTGGAGCAAGACCGTGCTGCTGATTAACTTCGACGAGAACGACGGCTTCTTCGACCACAGCCCGCCGCCGACCGCGCCGTCGCGCAACCTGGACGGTACGCTAGCCGGCAAGTCGACCCTCGACGACGCGCAGATGGCGTACGAGTACTTCAACTTCCAGCCCGCCACGGCCAAGCAGCCGCCGCAGGACGGCAAGCCCTTCGGCCCCGGCCCGCGCGTGCCGATGTGGGTGGTGTCGCCGTGGAGCCGCGGCGGCTGGGTCAACTCTGAAGTATTCGACCACACCTCGGTGCTGCGCTTCCTGGAGGCGCGCTTCGGCGTGATGGAGCCGCAGATCAGTGCCTACCGTCGTGCCATCTGCGGCGACCTGACCAGCGCCTTCAACTTTGCCACGCCCAACACCGAGACCCTGCCCACGCTGGCCGGCCGCACCACCCGTGCCGACGCCACCAGCCTGACCGCCTGGCAGCAGACCCAGCCGGCGATCCCGGTGCCGGCCACGCCCGCGCTGCCGGAGCAGGACACCGGCACGCGTCCGTCGCGCAAGCTGCCATACGAACTGCATACCAGTGCACGCGTCGATGCCGCATCCAAGGCCGTGCGCCTGCTGTTCGCCAACGCCAGCACCAACCAGGCCGGCGCGCTGTTCCACGTCTATGACAAGCCGCACCTCGACCGCATTCCGCGCCGCTACGTGGTTGAAGCCGGGAAGACGCTGGACGATGCGTGGGACATTAATGCCGACGGCGGCAAGTACGACCTGTGGGTGCTGGGGCCCAACGGCTATCACCGCGCGTTCTCCGGCGACATCAACGAAGCGGTGACCACGTCGACGGAAATCCAGGTCTGCTACAACCCGTGCAAGAAGCCCACGATCCAGGTGAAGCTGCATAACGACAGCGATGCCGACGTGACCTTCACCGTCACGGCGCTGGCCTACCGCGACGACGGCCCGTGGACGCAAAGGGTGAAGCGGGGCAAGGTGGAAACGCTGGAATGGCCGGTGGCCGACAGCGGCAACTGGTACGACTTCGTCGTGACCTGCGAGGCCAGCCCGTCGTTCGCGCGGCGCTTTGCGGGGCGGATGGAGACCGGCGAGAACGCGGTCAGCGATCCGGAGATGGGAGTGGTTTGATGCGGCATGCCCCGGGGCTCGCGTTGAGCCCCCGGGCGGATTGTGCGAAGCAAGTCGCGTAAGCGTAGCCGGCGCCCCGCCGGCTACGCCTTGCGCCAGACCGGCGACGCCGAGATCGTTACCTTGCGCGGCAGGATCTGCTGCGCGGTGAAGGCATCGGCGATGCGCTGCTGCTCGGCCAGCGCGGCAGCGTCGACCGTGCGCACCGCGTAGCTGCGCCGCGCATTCGCGGCTTCCACCGTGGCCGCATCCAGGCCGATCAGCGGCGCGTGCCAGCGCGCTGCCTCGGCCGGATTGCGCTTGACCCAGTCGCCCGCGTCGCGCAACGCATCAAACACGACCTCAAGCACCTCGGCATGCGCGCGCGCGAACGGCGTCGCCGCCAGGTAGAAGCGCCGATAGCTGGCCAGCCCCTCGCCATCGCGCAGCACGCGCGCATTGGCCTGGCGCTGCACCGCCGCGAGGAACGGATCCCAGATCACCCATGCGGCCACGCTGCCGCGCTCGAACGCCGCGCGCGCGTCGGCCGGGCTCAGGTATGCCGGTTCAATATCGCGGATCGACAGACCCGCGCGCGCCAGCGCTTCCAGCACCAGGTAGTGCGCGCCTGCGCCCTTGGCAAACGCCACCCGCTGCCCCTTGAGTTGCGCCACCTCGCGGATCGGCGAATCGCCGCGCACGACAATGGCCTGTGCCTGCGGCGAAGGCGTCTCGCTGGCGTAGTAGGTCAGCGCGGCACCCGCAGCCAGCGCAAACGGCGGCACCGCATCGGCCACGTCGGCGCTCAGGTCGATATTGCCGAGGTTCAGCGCTTCAAGCAGCGGCAAGCCCGAGGTGAATTCGTACCACTGCACCGCCACACCCTTGGCCGGCAGCGCCTTCTCCAGCGTCTGCCGCGATTTCAGCAGGATCATCAGCGTGGAGGACTTCTGGTAGCCGATGCGCAGCGCGGTCTGGCCCTGCCCCCAGCTGACGCCTGGCAGCGCACTGGCGGCAGTTGCCGCGCCCGCTGCGGCCAGAAGCAGGCGGCGGCGTGAGTCGTGGGTCGGGTTCATGACGGTACTCCGGGATTTCATCAGGAGCGCCAGCTTAGTCATGGGCCCGCACAAAGCCAACGAAGATTGTCGCGAATGCTTATGCGCCGGCTGCGCGAATCACCGCTGGCCGGCGTTATGATCTGGCACTCCTGCGCAACTACCGAACAGAAAACAATGAACCTGTCTGCCGGCATCCCCATCCTCCGGATCTTCTCGGTCGACAAGGCCAAGGAGTTCTACCTGGACTTCCTCGGCTTCACGCTCGACTGGGAGCATCGGTTTGAGGACGGCTTGCCGCTGTACGCGCAGGTCAGGCGCAGCGGCCTGACGCTGCACCTGAGCGAGCACCATGGCGACGCCACGCCCGGATCGACGGTGTTCGTGACAGTGGAGGATATCGATGCGCTGCAACGGGAGCTGTCTGCCAAGGCCTATCCTTACGCCAGGCCCGGCGTTGAGGATGTGGGCTGGGGGCGGATGCTGCAGGTGGCCGATCCGTTCGGGAACCGGCTGCGGTTTTGCGAGGTGTCGGGGGATTAGTGTCCTGTCCCGTATGTTTGCGGGACGGGACGCCAGGTCCGCACCTGCAGCTCAGTTGCGCTTGACCAGCGGCGCCGGGAACCACTCCCCGGACAGGACCGGCTGGTCCGGCCCATAGAGACGGAACGTCAGGTTGTAGTTCTTTCCCTTGGGCGTGGGCAGCCAGTTGCCGTCAGGCGCGTCCTTCGGACGGGCAGGCCCGAAGTACAGCGTCAGCGAATCGTCCGTGCCATAGCTCAGCCTGGACTGTTTGTTGATCAGGAACCGGTTCTTCGCATTCGGGATCACGCGGAAGTTCCTGGAATCCACCGCGATCACCGACCAGAAGTATTTGACGTGGCGGGCAGGCAGCTCGCCCTTCGGGAAGGTGATGGTGTAGACATTGCCGCCGTCGAGCTTGGTGCCGGTCCCGTCTGTATCCGTCTTGAAATAGACGACCTCATCCGTGCTGTTGGCCCAGATCCCGCCCAGGTCGATGCGGGTGCGGGTCTGGTAGTCGCTGCCGTACTTGCCAATGGTAGCGGGCCGGTTCCAGCCGTTCCTGACGGTACCTGCGGTGGAGAACGACTGGAAGAACGCCGGCAGCGTCTTCTCGCGGATGATCTTGTCCACCCGCGCGCGTTCGGCGGGGCTGCTGGCCACCGCGGCACTCACGGCGCGCACCTTGGCCTGGATGGGCTCCATGCCCGGATTGATGTCCGGCTCCGAGCGAAGCGCAACGACCGCCGAGTCAAAGGCCTCGACACCGGGGAGCTTGTCATTGCTGAAGGCGGGCGTGGCAGGCACCGGGGCAATCGTCGGCGTGCCAGTGATCCGCGTCGTGATCTGATGCTGCAGCGCAATGGCCTGCTTCTTGTCTGCACCGATTTCCACCCGGGCCAGCACCCGTGAGGTCTTGGCCGGCAGGTCGATGCGCCTGGCGTTGGGCGAAAGTGCCGCAGTGGCGCCCTTCAGGCACATCGCGAATTCGCCGCTTGGATGGTCCGGATAGTTGCGCTCGTTGATATTGGCGACGGTTTCGCCCCAGCCGTTCAGGAACTGAATGGTGTAGTAGCGCCCCTTGATGGCCGGCACGCTGAAGACCGTGCAGGTCTTTTCGTCGACTGCAACCCAGGCCTCGCTGTAGGCGACATCCAGATTGGGGTTGGCCCACGACACACCGCCGACGTCGCGATGAATGATCCGGTTCCACTGGAAGCCTTCCTTCTGGAAGTCGATTTGCTGCTGGCGCAGGACAAGCAGCCGGCCCAGCAGGTAGACGTAGGCATCGTTGATGTCCTGTTCCGACACCGCGGCCGGGTCGGGGCGCGACGTGACAGCCGACGCCGCAGCCAACGCCGCGGCCGACGGGCTATGGCATCCGGCCAGGCCCGCCAACATGGAAACGGCCAGCATGGAGGCAGCGACAGCGCGGTTTGAGATAGACATGGGGCCCTCTCTTTCCAGTATCGCGATCTGCGGTCGCTAGACTGTCGCTGAGAGGTGGAAAAAAGTGAACTAAATAAATTCTTCAGGTGATCTGAATAAAGTCGACCTGGACACTTCTTTCGCCCCAGAGATGCCTGAGTAGCACCACAGCCGCAGGCAGAACCATCCATCTATGCTGTCAGGCAGCACAGAGCCATTGGAACAGCAAGGCATGCAGCTGCGATGGCTCCAGCGGCTTGTGCAGGACCAGGTAGCCTTCGCGCTCGGCCTGCATGAGCGCCTCGGAATCGAACTCGCCGCTGACCATGGCGCCGCTTGCGTCCGGGCAGCGTTCGAACAGCGCTTTGAGCACCTCGAAGCCGCTCTCGCCGGAGCGCAGGCGCTGGTCGCACAGGATCGCCTGGGGCTGCAGGCCGGCATCGACCAGTGCCAGGGCTTCCTGCCCCGACGCCGCGCACGCCGCCTGCACGCCCCAGGCCTCCATCAGGCTGGTCCACGCAGCGGTCACCAGCGGGTCGTCCTCGACGATCAGGCAGACGCCCTGCAGCAGGGTGGAAGCCGACAGGCCATCGGGCTCGTAGACCGGTTCGATCGCCGTCGGGGCCAGCGGCTTCGCTTCAGGAAAGCGCAGCCAGAACCTGGAGCCGCGGCGCTCCACCGAGTCCAGTCCGTAGGTGGCGCCCATCAGCGTGGCGCAGCGCGCCACCACGGCCAGGCCCAGGCCATGGCCCGCGCTGTCGATGCGCCACGCATGTTCGTTGCGATAGAACGGCGAGTAGACCCGCCCCTTCTCTTCGCTAGCAATTCCCACGCCGGTGTCCCAGACCTCCAGCAGCCAGTGGCTGCCGCGCCGCCGCGCGGACACCAGCACCCCGCCGCGCTTGGTATAGCGCAGCGCGTTGTGCACCAGGTTGACCAGCGACTGGCGCAGCAGTGCGGGATCGGCCAGCACCGCGGCGGCGCCTGCGGGCAGGCGCACGCGCAGGTCCAGGCCGCGGCTGCGCGCCTCTTCCCGGAACAGCGACGCCACCTCTTCGACCAACGGCGCAAACGCCACCGCGGTATTGCGCGGGCTGGCAATGCCGCCTTCGATCCTGGAGAGATCGAGCAGTGAATTGAACATCAGGTGCACCGAGCGCACGCTGCGCCGCAGGTCTTCCAGCGGCGGGATCAGGGCCGGGTCGCGGTTGCGCCGCGCAATGGCTTCGATCAGGAAGCCCATGGCATGCACGGGCTGGCGCAAGTCGTGGCTGGCGGTGGTGAGAAACAGGTTCTTGGCGTGCAGGGCCTTCTCGGCCTCTTCCTTGGCCAGCCGGTAGCGCTCGGCCAGGCGGATGCCGTCATCCTCCAGCCGGACCTGCTGCCGGAAAAACTGGTTGGCGATCAGCGCGTGCCGGTAGATGGCCAGCGCATACAGCAGCGCCAGCGGCAGCACGAACGGCCAGTGCTCGGGGAAGCTGCGCGGGGTGTTGACGATCTGCAAGGTCCAGCAGGCAACGAAGAAGCGCTGGAATACACCGAGGATCGGCGTCTGGTGCGTGGCATTGGCCGCCACGATGGCGGCGATACTGATATACAGCAGCAGCTTGAAGTCGAAGCCCCCCAGGCTGGCCGTCAGGACGGCGGCCAGCGACAGGCAGAAGCCGTGCACCAGCGCCACGTGCTGCACAAACGGCAACCAGCGCCGGACCAGGGCGTCATCGTCTTCCCGCTCTTGCTTGTAGCGACGGAACCGCAACTGCATCCACACCGCCGCGACGCCATACCCCAGCGTCCAGGCCAGCAGCGCGCCGCCGTCCAGCTGCTGGACATACAGCCAAATGACGAAAGGCAACCCTACGAACGGAATCGCATTGACGCTGAACACCAGGCGCCCGAACGTCATGTCCAGCAGCCGCGCGCGCGCGCGCGGGCTGATGTCGGCATCCGCATCCGGGCGCGACAAGCCCAGCAGCCGGGCGAGGGCCTTCTTCAAGATTCCAGCCTGCGGCCGTGCAGCAGGGCGATGGCCTCGATCCGGTTGCGCACGCCGAGCTTGCCGAGGATCGCGGTGACGTGCTCCTTGACGGTCTGCTCCGACACCGACAGGGTCAGGGCGATGCGCTTGTTCGGCAGGCCGCGCAGCATCATGCCAAGCACCTCGGCCTGGCGCGCGGTCAGGCCCAGTTCGCTGGGCTCCAGCGGCAACTCGCGCCGCGCCGACGGCGGCCCCGCATGCTGGAACCAGCGCCGCCCCCGGCGCAGCGACGCTACCGCCGTGGCGAAGACCTCCGGGGGCTCGTTCTTCAGGATAAAGCCGTGCGCGCCGGCCTCGCGCGCCTTGATGCAAACGCGCGCATCGTCGTCGGCGCTCATCACCAGCAGCTTGCAGGCGGGCAGGCGCGCCGCGGCTTCACGCAGCACCCCGACAGCGGTGCCGTCCGGCAGCCAGAAATCCACCACCAGCAGCGCCGGGCATCCCTCCCGCTCCGTCAACGCCGCGCACTCCTTCGCATCGGCTGCATGCAGGGCAGCGTCAAACCCGCAATGCGCCGCAAGGTAGCCGGCAATGCCGCGCGCCATCAGCGGGTGGTCATCCACCACGATGGCATAGTTGCGGCACCCGCTGTCGTCGATGTTGTCGTCGTTGTTGTTCTCTGCGGCGCCTTGACTTCGTGTCATTGATTTCCCACCCCGGTTCGCGCGTATGGTCTTGTCGATTGGTCTCGTCGCCTGGTCAGGTGGATTGTATTACCTTGACTGCACATGGGCACGCCGGTGCCGGGGGAAAACCCCGGCGCCAGGCGCTTACAGGCCGAACAGGCTGCGCGTATCGCAGAGGAAGCCGGTGCAGCTGGCCGGCTCGAAGTAGAAGTCCCGGATGGTGCCGCTCGGCAACCCATAGGCGCCCATCAGGCTAGAGCCCTTCTGCCCTTCGGCGTTGGCCTGGGTCAGGAAGCCCGCGCTGGTCTGCTGCGACGCGAAGTCGTAGAAGCGGAAGGTGCTGGACTGCGACAGGTCCTTCTCATAGAGGTTGACCTGCGTGCCGCCGCTGACGAACGGCACCTTGAACCGATAGCCGCGCGCACCCTCCGTGTTGATCTGGGCGACGAGATCGCCGTCGCTGGCCGGATTGGACAGGACCTCATAGCCATAGCGGGCGCTGCCCTGCAGGTCCTTGCGGAAGATGGCTACGGTGCTGCTCACGCCGAACGGGCCCAGGTACGCGGGGACCGCCAGGTAGTAGCCGTCCGCGCCCAACGGGTTGGCCTGGTTCTGCACAAAGGCCGACAGGCTGGCATTGGTGTCCACCACCACGACCTTGTACGAGAAAGTCGACGACGACCCGTTGTCCTTGCGCATCAGCGCATGGATCTGGCCGCCCACCATGTAGGGCCCGCCCCAGACGAAGCCACGCGCGCCATGGCTGTTCAGCCAGGCCTCGTACGCGGTGACCCACGCCTGGACATCGGCGCCGCCCGGTTCCTGCGGCAGCTCATAGCTATAGGTTGTCTGCGCGTCCTTGACGTAGACGCCTTTCTGCTCGGAACCTGCCGGGTTCCCGAGGAAATAGAAGCCGCTGACGAAACGGAAGCCACGTGCACCCTGCCCATTCAGCTGGGTCAGGAACTCGGCGCTGGTCCCGGTCACGGGCGTGGCCTCGAACATCACCGTCCTGGTGGCGGTGCTGCCGCCGGTGCCACCCGTGCCGCCCGTGCCGCCCGTGCCACCAGTACCACCCGTGCCACCAGTGCCGCTGGTATTGCCGCTGTTGCCAGTGCCGCCCGACGAGCCGCTGCCGCCGCCGTTGCCGTCACCGCCCCCGCCGCAGGCGGCCAGGGTCACGCAGAGGACTGCGCTCAGGACTTTCAGGCGATGCAGTTTGGTCTTCATGTCTTCCCCTTGAAATCGCGTTTCACAGGGGGACTGATGTTGCATCGGAATGCCTGCAATTGGCACCCTACCGCCGTAGGCGCACCGGCGGCACACCAACTGCCTGCCGTCCATGCGCAGGGCAATGCCTCAAATGCGGGTAGTCAAGCGCTGGCCGATATCGGCCGCGCCGCCGCCCGGGCGTGTAAACTGCTGGATTTTTCGAATCCGGCGCAATGTTACAAGTGCCCCGGCGCACAGGTTTCAGCGGCCCGACGCTCGTCCGCCTGCTGGCTCGCCTGACTGACGCCGATGCCCCTCCTCCTGCGAACTCGCTCTCGAGCCAGCTGAGCCAATGGCTTGGCTGGGCGGATGCGATCGCGCTGTCATCGGCGCTGAAGGCCAATGCGCCGGCAGCGCCGCCTGCCGCACGTGCTGCCGACAGCACTGAGGCACGGGAATGCGCGCGCGTGCGCGCCGCGCTTGCCGATGCCATCGTGGAAGACACCACGCTTGCCGGCAAGCGGCGCGGGCCGGCCCGGCCGTCCGCGCTGCCCGACCCCGTGGATGCGCAGGTCGACTACGCGGTCTATCGCCAGCGCTACCTGACGCTGCAACAGACCATGGAGACCGCGATCGGCGACCTGCGCGGGCGCCTGCGCGGCGCGTTGTCCGGCCACGCACCCGGCATGGCCAAGCTGGCCATGGTCGATGCCGTGATGGAGCGCGTGCTGGGCGCGCGCGAACAGAGCCTGCTGGGCGCCTTGCCGACGATGCTGGAGCCGCATTTCCAGCGCCTGCGCCAGGCCGAAGCCGCGGCGCTGGCCGAAGCCCAAGCCGCGGGACAGCCCGCAACGGCCAGGCCCGGTGCATGGCTGGGGGTATTCCGCAAGGATATGCAGAGCGTATTGCTCGCCGAACTCGACATCCGCTGGCAGCCCCTTGAAGGCTTGCTGGCGGCGCTGCAAGACAGCTAACCAGAACATCATGACCCGATACCTTACCCATATTGTCGCTTTCCTGGCGGGCCTGGCCATCGTGTGTTGGATCGCCGCCGGCTATGCAGGCACGAACTTCCTGGCGCTGGCCGTGACGCTGCTGATCGGCGGCTGCTACCTGGCGGGGGCGTTTGAGCTGTACCGCTACCGGCAGGCCACCGCCACGCTGGCGCAGGCCGTCGCCAGCCTGTCCGAAGCGCCGGCCAGCCTTGGCAGCTGGCTGGAACGGCTGCATCCCAGCCTGCGCGACAGCGCCCGCCTGCGCGTGGAAGGCGAGCGCGTCGGCCTGCCCGGCCCCGCGCTGACACCCTACCTGGTCGGGCTGCTGGTGCTGCTGGGCATGCTGGGCACGTTCCTGGGCATGGTGGCGACCCTGCGCGGCACCGGCATCGCGCTGGAGACCGCCACCGACCTGCAGGCCATCCGCGCCTCGCTGGCCGCACCGGTCAAGGGCCTGGGCTTTGCGTTCGGCACCTCGGTCGCGGGCGTGGCCACGTCCGCGATGCTGGGGCTGTTGTCGGCATTGTGCCGGGGCGAGCGGATCCAGGCCGCGCAGGCGCTGGACGCCCGCATCGCCACCACGCTGCGCCCCTACTCGCGCGGCCACCAGCGTGATGAAGCGTTCCGGCTGCTGCAGCGCCAAGCCGACGTGATGCCGGCACTGGTCGAGCGCATGCAGGTCATGATGACCGCGATGGCGGAACAGAACCAGGCCCTGACCGAGCGCCTGGCCGCCAGCCAGGACGCCTTCCACGGCAAGACCGAAGTGGTCTACACGCGCCTGGCGTCTTCGGTGGAGCAATCGCTGAAGGACAGCATTGCCGACAGCGCCCGCGCCTCAAGCGCAGCGATCCAGCCTGCGGTGGACGCGACCATGGCGGGCCTGGCACGCGAAACCACGGCCTTGCGCGACACCGTGACCCACGCCGTGCAGCAGCATCTGGATGGGGTATCGAGCCGCTTCGAGAGCGCCACCGCGGGCGTCGCGGATACGTGGAACCAGGCGCTGGCCGGGCATCAACGCGCGAGCGAGGCACTGGCAGCGGACCTGCGCACGTCCCTCGACGGCTTTGCCCAGACCTTCGAACAACGTTCGGCCGGGCTGCTGGACGGTGTCGCCACCCGTCTCGACACGGCTGCCGCCAGCGCTGCCGACGCATGGCGCGAGGCGCTGTCGCGCCAGGAGCGTACCGGCGAGAAGCTCGCCAGCGACAACCAGCAGGCCCTGACGGCCGCCGCGGTCGCGATCGGCGAACAGGCTGCGACACTGGTGCGCACCGTGGGCGAGTCGCATGCCGGGCTGCAGACGCAACTGGCCGCGCACGACGCGCAGCGCCTGTCGGCCTGGGCCGATACTCTCGGCACCATGACGGCTGGCTTGCGCCAGGAGTTGGAGCAACTGAACGCCCACACGGTAAGCCGCCAGGACGAGATCAGCACGACGCTGGCGCAGAGCGTGCGCGAGATCTCGG
>NZ_JFJW01000019.1:0-105 GCF_000611125.1 Cupriavidus sp. SK-4 | reverse complement strand
GCGATGCACAGCGCTTCGCCGCCTGGACCGACACGCTCGGCACCATGACGGCCGCGTTGCGGCAGGAGTGGGAGCAACTGAACGCGCATACGGTAAGCCGCCAGG